>NZ_JAWUZH010000023.1:0-35576 GCF_036281795.1 Francisella sp. 19S2-4 | reverse complement strand
AAGGCTAAGTTTTTACTAAAAATAGCAAAAATATTCCTATTCATAGAAATTGAAAGATTTATTCAACAGTCTTTATTACTAATACGACTAAATTATTTTTGATAAAGTTGCTAAGATTCCCCTCTATCAACTAAACTCCGAAAAATTATATATACCTGAAAACTAATTACAAATTAGTATTTTTTATTTTATATATAAGCAAAATTGATAATTTCTTACCCGAATAGCTTAATTTATGATAGAAATAAGGAGTGGCTTTTTATTTTAAATTGTCTAAAACTAAATCTTCAAGATAATAAATATGTTTCATTTTCTGATCTTTAGATTTTTTATCTGAACCAAGATATACACCAAGATATACATTATCTTTTCTTTTTAGTGCGTAAAAAGTCACAGGCTGATCAAATTTATTAGAGTAGGTCCATACTGTTGATTTTTCACTACCATAATCATCGCCTTTAACCACAAACTCCTTTGGATGCATTTTGATAGCTTTCTTTATCGCATCATATAACTGCTTAACCGTTACGCCTTGTTCCATCTCGAGACTTTGAATATCTCCATTAACTCCAAATAGACCATCTTGTACTGCAACATTACCTCCAGTAAAAGGAATACATCCGCTTATAGCCAAAATTAAAACAAAGCCTATGGTAATTACTATCTTTTTCATCTATAAAGTCCTATCACAAAATAATATCCTATAATAACAGCAAACAAAGAGACTAGTACGCTAACAAGCACATATCCCAAAGCTATAAAAAGTTCTCCTCTTTGCAGCAAGTTTAAAATATCTAGACTAAAACTAGAAAAAGTTGTAAAACCACCTAAAAATCCTGTAACAAGAAGAGATCGTACATAAGTTGATACATCTTCATTAAAGAGTTTCGTCTCAAGTAAAAAAGCTGCCATAATACCAATAACTAACGAACCTATTATATTACAGAATAAGATTCCTAAAGGGATTTGTTTTGAAATACTTGCTGTTGCCTGAGTTAATGCAAATCTTGACATTGCACCAAGACCTCCACCAATTCCTACTAATAATAATAACTTTGTCATCTAGCTCTCCAATACTTTATATGCGCCTAATTCTATCATCTTTTGGGCTAATTGTTTACCTAAAGCCGATGGATTATCTCCATGCATTGTATGTCTTAATACATGCCTGCCATCACTACTAGCAACCATTGCTGTGAGAGTTATCTGTTTATCTATAATTTGTGCATAAGCTCCTATCGCAACATGACAGCCTCCTTTTAACTCCTCATTAAAGGCTCTTTCAGCGCTAGCAACTATATAGCTTTCTTTACAATTAAGCTTCTGTAAAATTTCATAAATTTCTTTATCTTTTTCTAACGCTTCTATAACTACTATACCTTGACCTACCGCAGGCAATGATATTTGTGTAGATATAAGCTGTTTTATTCTACTTTGAAGACCTAGACGAATAAGTCCCGCCCCTGCTAAAATTATCGCATCATAATTACCAGCATCTAGTTTAGCTAACCTTGTTTGCACATTTCCTCTTAAATCTTTAATAATAAGATCTTTTCTATAATTAAGTAGCTGAGCTTTGCGGCGTAAGCTAGATGTTCCAACTACAGCGCCTTGAGGCAGTTCATCTATAGAATCATAGTCATTTGAAACAAATGCATCTCTAGGATCCTCTCTTGGCATGAAACTAGCTAAACAAAAACCTTCAGGTAATTCATAGGGGACATCTTTTAAAGAGTGAACAGCGATATTAGCTTTGTTATTTTGCATGGCTACTTCTAGCTCTTTCATAAAAAGAGCCTTACCTCCAATCTTATTAAGAGGTTTATCAAGGATAATATCGCCTTGTGTTTTCATCGTAATAATTTGACAAGGAATATTTAATTCTTTTTCTATTCTATCTCTGATAAAATTTGTCTGCCATAATGCTAGTTTACTATCTCTACTAGCTATAATTATTTTTTTCATATGTTAAATGTCTTTGCTATAAAGTTAGATATATCTTTTATTTCCTCTATACATACAGAGTGTTGCATTCCAGAATAATGCTTATATTCATTACTAAATCCGTAATCATTAAGTTTCATAGATAAATCTTTACCTAATACTTCAGGTAACACTTGATCATGCGTACCATGGCATACAAGTATAGAAGTATTTTTATTTATATCTGTAATTTTATTTTTAAAATTATCCCATGCCGGTAAATATGTAGATAAGGCAATTAGTCCACCAATTTTGTATCTTGATAAAATAGTTGCGTAAGTCGCAATAACTCCACCTTGCGAGAATCCTGCTAAAATAATATTCTCACTAGAGATACCTTGTCTAATCTGTTCATCTATCAAGTTATTAAGCTTTTCTATTGATGTGTTTATACCATCAACATCTACAACTCTATTTAAGCTATCAGCATCTAATGATTTAATATCATACCAAGCTCTCATCTGCATACCCATATTTATAGTAACAGGTATAATATCTGCATGAGGAAAAACAAAACGAATATTTTCTATAGATACATCAAAGTGATTAACTATATCCACAAAATCATGTCCATCAGCTCCAAGACCATGTAACCAAATAACACAAAACTCTGCCTTACCTTTAGGCTCAATCAATTCATAATTCATAGTTTTTTTTAAGATTCTAAATATTACCGAAAATGATACATTAATTTAGATAATTTATTAACCATTAGAAAATATAAATAATAGTAAAAGCCTTACACTCTAAGCAATTTACAGTAGAAGTTTTTATTCACAGCAATTGTGGATAAACATGTTTATATATATATGAAATTTTTGTGAAAAGCCTTTATATATCTTACAAAAACATAACCCACATTACTCTGAAACCCTTATATATCAATACATGCACAAAATAAATTAAAAATAAATAAGTAGTTATAGTAATTTTTTACTACCTGTGGATAAAGTTGTGTATTTATTGTTAGAATGTGGTTAACTTTCTTCTATAATTCTAAAGAAAGCCTCTTGTGTCACAAGGTTTACAGAAGTATTTTGTAATTTTAAATTATCATTTAATTCATACTTACCACTTACAGAAAGTTTTTTAGTCATCGCTAAATCTGCTATAGAAACCATCAAACGACTTCTTTCTAATTTCTCTATTACTATTGCTTCAAACTCTAGACTTGGATTCTGTAATAAATAAACTAATTTCCAGTGAGAGTTAGAAAAACGTTCAGTTTGTCTGTTTGTTCTAATTGGAATATCAACTTGAGCAATTATATTTTCAACTTCATCAGCTTGCAGCAAAGTTTTTTGATTTAAAAAGCTTCTAAGCTGATAGTGGACAACTAAATCGAGATATCTTCTTAATGGGCTTGTTACCTGAACATATGTATCTAAACCCATTCCTGCGTGAGTTTCTGGAGTAGTTGAGTATTTACCTCTTTGTAATTTTTTCCGTGTAGCAAACATATCAGCAATTGAGTCAATATTTTCTAAGTGATCTTGTTCAAGGTCATGTTCTGGCTGTGTTGAGAAAGGCACTATAATATTATTTTCTATACAGAATTGACCAACTGCAACACCTGCCATAAGCATAGTATCTCTTATAAGAGTACGTGAATTCAATCTTGGCAAATCTGTAAGCTTCACATTTTTATTGTCATCTAGAGTTATTTTTATTTCAGGGAAATCAAGCTCTACCGCTTTTTGTGATAAACGCTTCTGTGTAAAATATTTTGCATAATCAGGAATGTTGCCAAGCTCTAAATCTTTTAGATTATTCTCTGCAAACTCATATGAGTATCGAGTTACTTTTATTTTACTAAAACATATTTCAATATCTTGAATATCTCCCTGCTGACTAACTGTAAACCCTACAGATAATGCTGGTGAAATTTCTTTTAATCCTAAACCTAACTCTTCTGTAGCTTTTTCAGGTAGCATCGAAACTATTTTTTCTGGAACATACAGGTTTGAGCCACGAGCTCTTGCTTCTAAATCAACTTCATCGCCAAAATTAATACTTGATGAAGGATCTGCAATATGTACCCACATTTTATTTTTATCATAATCCCAGCTAATAGCATCATCAGGATCATTACTCCCCTCATCATCAATTGCATAAGATTTCAAATGAGTTAAATCTACTCGCTGGCTATCCGAGTCAAGATCATATTCAAATTCTGCAGGGTTATTTTCTAGTTCTGCTTGGTATCTGTATAAATATGGATTATACAATTCATTCCAATAACCAATATCCAGTAATAGCTTATAAGCACTATTTTCAGATTCTTCCATATTTAGATACTTGAATAAGCGACAGCTACTACTCTTTAATGTTGCAAGTGCTGCGATTTCTTTCAAAAACTTTTCATCTTCAGGAGCATAACTTTTCTGCTTTATTCTTTCTATAAAATCATTAAGCTCTTGTTCTTTTTTTTGTTTTTCTTGTCTTTCTTTAAGGATTGCTTCGCGTTTATCAGAAGAATGGATAACTATATTAAAATTATCATCAAAACTAAAATATTCCCCTTGAGATACTAATAACCAGATAGTATAAGCTTCATTTACTCCAATAGCTTCAAATAAAAGCTCACTTAACTCTTCTATAGTTGTGATTTCTTGCTCTTGTAATAACTCCCAAGTCATTTCTAACTCATCGATTACTAGTTCTTGCAAATTTTCAAGCTCAAAATCACGATCTACTTGTACTAATAATTGAACATTTTTAGGTGGTAACTTTATATTTTTACCATCTAAAGTTTCTATTTCTACTTTTTTATCTAAAATACCAATAACCTTCGCAGGTTTTGATTTAAAAATAACTAAAGAATTTTTTTGCATTTTTATTTAAGACATCCTCTAAAATTTATATGAATAAAAGTGAATTACAATAAAATATAAAAGTAACTTGCCAATTATACTACTATTTAATATCTCTAGGAGTTAGGCTCTGTCGTCAAAAGTTTTTCATATAGATTATACGTTTTCATTACCATTTTATTCATAGTAAACTCTCGTTCAACCCATTGTTTTGCATTTGTTGAGAACTTTATTCTTTCATCAGAATTTTCAATAAGATAGACTATCTTATTTTCTAGGTCTTTTATATTACCTTTTTCAAATGTAAGCCCTCTTTCATTATTTTTTACAATCTCAGGCATTCCTCCAACATTTGAAACTATAGGACAACATCCAACAAGTATTGATTCTACAAGAGCAAAAGATAACCCCTCAGAGAAAGAAGGTTGAACATACAAATCAAATGATTTTACATAGTTTGCTGGATCTTTTTTAGGTCCAAGAAATAAAACCCTGTCTAAAACCTCTTGTTTAACAAGTCCTTTTAAATTCTTTTCACAACCTTCACCAACAACCACAAGATAAATATTTATATCTCTTTTCAAAACAGAATTCATTGCTTCAACAAGTACTTCAAGACCCTTAATCTTCCTATAATTAGCAACGACTCCTACTATTAAAGCAGTATCTGAAATCGAATATTCTTTTCTTAAGTTTATATCTTCAGACACATTCAGGTCTTGATATTCAATAGATTGATAAATAGTTGTTACTTTACCATGGAACCTTTTATAGCCTGTTAATTGCTTATTTATACATTCAGATAAGGCTATAACGTGAGAAAGATTGGGGCTTAAGTAAGTTATATATTCTGTAGGATCAAGATATTTAATATCTCTAACTATCCCTCTACGACAAATAATCTTAGGCTTCTTTTTTAAGAAGGTTACCGCTAGGTTTACAATACCTAAATACCTATTACTCACACAATGAATAATATCAATATTTCTTTCTTTAATAACTTTACGAAACTTGCTTATAACTTTGAAATCAAATTTAGAAGATGGGTGCCCTATTTCCACAAACTCTACGCATGTTGAAAGGTTTTTAAAGTTTTCTAAATTACCTACGCTGTATATTCCACAAACATTATCATGCTCTTTTACAATCTTTTCAAAAAAACAAAAAGTTTTATCAAAGTATTGATCATCAGGAGAATTATATCCTCCGATCATAAGAACATTCATGCTATTTTTCCTCTTTCTTAACAGCTATACCTAACTCATTAAGTTGCTCTAAAGAAACCGTAGATGGTGCCTCTGTCATTAAGCAGCTTGCTGTTTGAGTTTTAGGGAATGCTATTACATCACGAATATTTGTAGTACCCGTTAGTAGCATAATTAACCTATCAACACCGAATGCAATACCTCCATGAACAGGTGTACCATAAGATAAAGCATCTAGCATAAAACCAAACTTCTCACGTGCTTCTTCATCAGAAATACCTAATAAGTTAAATACTTTAGCCTGAATATCTTGTTTATGAATACGGATAGAGCCGCCACCAACTTCATAACCATTGATAACCATATCGTATGCTCTAGACATTAATTTTTCAGGATCTGTGCTTGTAAGCTCTTCAACAGATTCAACACTAGGAGCTGTAAATGGGTGATGCATTGCATATAAACGGTTATCATCTTTTTCAAACATTGGGAAATCAACTACCCATAAAGGAGCCCACTTTTTATCAAATAGCTCTAGATCTTCACCTATTTTGACTCTTAAAGCACCCATTGAATCATTTACAATTTTAGCTTTTGCTGCGCCAAAGAATAAGATATCACCTTCTTTTGCACCAGTTTTCTCAATCACTTTAAATAAAGTTTCTTCTGAAATATTTTTAACGATTGGAGACTGAAGACCATCTTTGCCATCAGATAAAGAGTTAATCTTAATATAAGCAAGACCTCTTGCCCCATAAATACCGACAAATTTAGTATAATCATCTAGATTTTTACGTGTAAATTTCTCATTACCATTAGGTACTCTCATAGCTATTACACGCGATTCTGGATCATTAGCTGGTCCTGAGAAAACCTTGAACTCTTCATTCTTCATTTCTTCTTTGATATTTACAAACTCTAGAGGAATTCTAAGATCTGGCTTATCCGAACCATATTTATCCATAGCATCAGCAAAGCTTAACACTTGGAATGGTGTATTAAACTCAACCCCTATAGTCTCTTTAAATAATCCTGAGATCATTTTTTCCATAGTAGACATAATAAAAGCTTCATCAATAAATGAAGCTTCAATATCTATCTGTGTAAATTCTGGCTGTCTATCTGCTCTTAGATCTTCATCACGGAAACATTTAACTATTTGATAATACCTATCAAACCCTGATACCATCAAAAGTTGCTTAAATAATTGTGGAGACTGAGGAAGAGCATAAAACCTACCATTAAAATTACGGCTTGGTACAAGATAATCTCTAGCACCTTCTGGAGTAGCTTTTGTTAAAAATGGAGTTTCAATATCCAAGAAACCATTATCATCTAAAAAATTACGTACATAACGAATTGCTTTTGAACGTGTAATTAGTTTATGTTGCATTTCAGGACGGCGTAAATCTATATAGCGATACTTAAGCTTTACATCTTCACCTGTTGCTTGGAAATCATCTAACTGAAATGGAATAGTTTTAGATTTATTGACAATTTTGATACTATCTCCAATTATCTCAATCTTACCACTTGCTAGATTTTTGTTTTCTTGGCCTTCAGGTCTTAGATTTACCACACCTTCAGCTTGGATTACAAATTCAGATCTTACGCTATCAGCTACACTAAAGTTAGAATTATCCGGATTAAAAACTAACTGAACAAGTCCTGTTCTATCTCTTATATCTAAAAATATAACTCCACCATGATCTCTACGACGGTGAACCCATCCACAAACTGTTACTCTTTGGCTTTCTAACTTTTCATTAATATCTGAACTATAATGCGTTCTCATTTAAACTAACCCTTTAAAATTTTTTATAAATAAAACAGACAAAATTTAATCAACATATTATAGCAAGAAATAATAAAGAAAACTAAAAAGTGTTGACTTTTAAGTATTTATAATATGATTCTTCATCCTCAAAATTCTAATAACATAAATTATAACTGCTATTTATCAATAAATATTTTTCTAGTAAACTGTCTTTGAGTTCAAGAAAAAGAGAAATCTAAATGAAAAATGAACTTTGGTGGAACCCACAAGCATACTCAGTAGTCAATCAGTTTCGTATAAAAAATGCATTAGACACTCTTAAATGTTTAAATATAAAAGCAGATGATTTACCTCAAAATATCTTTGATATTGGAACAGGTCAAGGAGCTGTAATACACGCGCTAGCTCTAGCGAACCCCTCCTCAAAATTTACAGCTATAGATATTGATGCAAAAATGTTAAAACACGCAAAAAAAGAATATTGTGCATCGAATATTAACTATATCCTAGAAAATATCCTAGATATAAGTTACACAACATGCTTTGATCTAGTTATTTCATTTGCATGTCTTCATTGGATAATAGACCTACAAACAGCTTTTAAAAATATAAGTAAATCATTAAAAGAAAAAGGGAAGTTTGCTGCTTTAATGTATCCACGCTCAGGTATACAGTTTGATGCTATTGATGAAGTAGTTTCAAAAGAAAAATGGCGTGAGTATTTTAAAAACTTCAAAACCCCTCTTTGTAAAGTAAATCAATATGAGTGTGAGGAACTACTTAGAAAAGCTAACTTTAGTAAAATAAATGTTCTTAAAGAAGAAGTGATCTTAACAACAACTAGAGAAGATTTCATAAAAGTTACTAAAAGTTGGATTCCACACTTACAAAGCTTACCTAATGCACTTCATGATGATTTTCTAAATGAAGTTGCAGACCTACTTCCAAGCTCTCCTCCTGTTGATCAGATAACTTTTTTAGCTGAAAAATAACGCTAATAAAAGCTTATTACTAGTACAAACCATTCACATTCAAATACTTTGCCCAAATCTCTATGATATACTTTTTATTATACTGATCTATTTTAAGTAATTTTTATAATGCAAAACATAGAAAATATTAAGCTAGATTTCTTAAGTTTAGATGACTATCAAGAGCTTAAAGAAGCCATGATTGAGGTTTATAATAACATTAGAAATCCTTACTGGGAAAACCATGAAATAAGCACTTTAATAAAGAATTTTCCTGAAGGCCAAGTTGTCATTAAAGTTAATGATCAGCTAGCAGGATGTGCTTTATCAATCATTGTTGACTATAAAAAATTTGGACACAAACACACTTATAGAGAAATCACTGGTAATGATACCTTTAATACTCATGATGATGAAGGTGATGTTTTATATGGTGTAGATCTATTTGTTAAACCTGAATTTAGAGGTATGCGCTTAGGTCGTAGATTATATGATTACAGAAAAGATCTATGTGAAAGATTAAATCTAAAAAGTATAATTTTTGGTGGAAGAATACCAGGATATCATGAATATGCTGATAAAATGTCTCCTCAACAATATATAAATAAACTAAAAAGACAGGAGTTACATGATCCTGTTTTGCATTTCCAGCTAAGTAACGATTTCCAACCTGTCAGAATAATTAAATCATATCTAGATGGTGATATTGAATCTAATGATTATGCAGTTCTGCTTAAATGGACAAATATATATTACGAAGAAGATCAAAAAGAAGCTGCTCCTATTAAAAAAGATGTTCGTTTAGGATTGATCCAATGGCAAATGCGTCCATATAAGGGTCTAGATGAACTAATGCAGCATGCCGAATATTTCGTTAATGCAGTCTCAAACTACAGGTCTGATTTTGCTCTATTTCCTGAGTTTTTCAATGCTCCTTTAATGGCTGAAAACAACCATTTATCAGAGCCTGAGGCAATTAGAGAACTTGCAAAACACACCCAAACAATCACAGATAAGTTTTCTGAATTTGCTGTTACATATAATATAAATATCATAACTGGAAGTATGCCTGAGATGAAAGGTGAACGACTCTACAATGTCGGCTATCTATGTCGTAGAGATGGTACAGTAGAAAAATATGAAAAACTTCACGTGACACCTGATGAAGCTATGGTATGGGGTCTACAAGGTGGTGATAAATTAGAAGTGTTTGACACTGATTGTGGAAAAATAGGTATATTAATTTGTTATGATTCAGAATTTCCCGAGTTAGGTAGAATACTTGCTGAAGATGGTATGGATATTCTTTTTGTTCCTTTTTTAACAGATACACAAAATGGCTTCTCTAGAGTTAGAAACTGCGCTCAAGCAAGAGCTATTGAAAATGAATGTTATGTTGCTATTGCAGGTAGTGTAGGTAACCTACCAAATGTGCATAATATGGACATTCAATATGCACAATCTATGGTATTTACACCATGTGATTTTGCATTCCCTCCCACAGGTATAAAAGCTGAAACAACTCCAAATACTGAGATGATTTTAATTGCGGATGTCGATATTCATCTTCTACGAGAGCTTAACCAATTTGGAAGTGTTAAAAACCTAAGAGATAGGCGCAAAGATTTATATCAATTAAGAAGAAACAAGTAATTATAAATTGATTTTTTCATAATACTTTTTAAGAACTTTATTTTATATGATTAACTGTCTAAGTCTTCTATTTAGATATGGAGATAATATAAATAAAATAACTGCTGCACCACATCCTAATAAAGTAAAATAGCCAAAGGCTTTTGCATAAGTATGTACTGTCTCAATTGGAGGAAGTGCTACTGATTTACCATGACTACTAATTAATATCCCAAAGCTTGCAGCCAAGAAATTAGCAAAAGCTGAGCTTAAAACCCATACTCCCATAAAAAATCCAACCATTCTTTTAGGGAGATACAATACTCACCATTGCTAGGCCTATTGGACCTATAAATAGCTCTCCTAAAGCCTCAAAAAGATAACTTAGATTTATCCACCATGATAAGATTATTCCATTGTGAGATGTCAAAGGAATTGCTATAACCAAAATAAAGAATGATAATCCCATTATAAATAATCCTTTAGCAAACTTAGTTGGGTATGTATATGGATTTGTTCCATATTTGCGACTTAGATAAGTATATAGAGGCCCAAAGAGGATTATAAAGAAAGGTTCTACAGACTGATATGCACTAGCTGGAATGTTAAAGCCAAATATTACTCTATTAACATTTCTCTCTGTAAAAACATTCATCATACCACCACTCTGTTGTAACAAAATCATAAATATCATATAGAATCGTTAAAGTGACTGTTATATAAATCCTGCTTCTATCATTAGCTTCTGAGATTCTGACGAAATATAAGATTATTAATAATGTAATAGCTCCTATTAGATACAGAACCCTGCTAGCCCAAATAGGATAAGCGAGTAAAACAAATCAAAACAACTAGACCTATAGCTATTGCGCCTGCAAAGAGATATTTCTCTACTAACGTTCTTGCACTTTCTTTGATATCTTTATAATGTTTTGAACCTTTTATAAATATTAACAAACCAGCCAACATGCCTAAACCTGCGATACCAAACGCCAAATTCCAACTAATTGTGACAGCTATATACGAACAAACTATCGGTGCTGTTATAGCGCCAATATTCATACCTATATATAGTAAAGTGAAACCTTCGTTTCTTTTATATTGAGTATTTGTAAATAATGTTCCTGTTATTGCTCCAATGCTAGGCTTAAATAACCCCGTACCAATAATCACAAAGCTTAGACCTAAAAAGAAATAAATATGCTGAGCATTAGGAATAATCATTACAAAGTGTCCTAACGAAATTAGTAAAGCACCTATAATTATCGAACGATATTGACCAATATACTTATCTGCAATAATACCTCCAACTATTGGAGTTCCATATACCATCGAGGCATATGCTCCATAAATAAGGTATGTCTTAGCATCAGAAATATCAAAAAATTTAAATAAATATAGGATTAGTAGGGCTGTGATTCCATAATAGCTGAATCTCTCCCACAGCCCTGCTAGGAAAAGATAAACCATTCCTTGAGGGTATTTAGACTGCTTTGCTATAGTCAATGACATCTATATTACCCTCCCTTGTAGCTGCCTTTGCAAATGCTTGTTCTATATCGTTTTTAAGATCCTCAACATCTTCTATACCTATAGATAATCTTATTAGTCCATCACTTAAGCCTTGCTCAAGTCTAACTTCTCTAGGGATAGATGAATGAGACATTAAAGCAGGAATTGATGATAAACTCTCAACTCCACCAGCACTTACTGTTATTGCAAATAATTTTAGTTCCTCTAAAAATGCTTTAGCTAAGTTATCGCTACCATTTAGCTCAAGACTTAGAACTCCACCAAAGCCTTTCATCTGTTGTTTTGCAAGCTTATGGTCTGGGCTGCTTTCTAAACCTGGATAATATACTTTTTTAACTAGCTCATGTTGCTCAAGCCATTTTGCTAGAGTTAAGGCATTATGATTATGTTGTCTTACTCTTAGAGCTAATGTTCTTAGACCTCTGGTGGCTAAGAAGCTATCAAATGGACTAGATACGGCTCCTCCTGCTAAAAAAACAAGATCTAACTTTCTTATTAACTCGTCATTATTTTTTACAACAACAACTCCACTAATCACATCTGAATGTCCACTTATATATTTAGATGCAGAATGAATTACTATATCTGCTCCCAAAGAAATAGGTTTTAAATTATAAGGGGTCGCAAAAGTATTATCGACAACAAATATTAAATTATGCTTTTTACAAAACTGACCTAATTTTCTTAAATCAACCACTCTTAATAACGGATTAGATGGCGTTTCAACCCATACCATTTTAGTATTTTCTCTAAGGTTCTCTTTTAAATTATCCAAATCACTTAGATTAGCATATGTTGCTTGAAAACCTGATGAGTATTTTTTAACCTCCTCAAATAATCTATAAGTTCCACCGTATAATGCATCAGTTGCTATTATATGACTATTAACGCCTAAAATATCTAATACTGCATTAATTGCAGCAACACCTGATGAAAAAGCATAGCCCTTTTTTGCACCCTCTAACTCTGCTACAGCTTGTTCATATCCTGTTCTAGTAGGATTACTCTGCCATATTCAAAAGCTTTTTCACCACCTGGACTTTGTTGACGATATACAGAAGAAGTATATATAGGTGTTGTTACAGCACCTGTTACTGAATCACCTGGATTGCCTGCATGAACAGCTAGAGTATCAATTTTAGAATTTATAACGGTCATATTTTTGCTCCCATAATTTTTTAGTTGCTAAAACGATGAGAACAATATTATTAATGTTTTCGCTTTAGCAGATTTTATCTAGCGCCCGCAATTTGAAATAAATCAGCGCTTTATTTAAAGTTTAGTCTTTAATATTTTATGCTTTATCGCCATATTCTTGCATATGTTTTGCAGTACGTTTGTTAGTACCATACATAAAGTGATTTTCCATTTTCTCTAGATATTTGCTTCCTGGAACTTGTAATCCAACAGCATCAGCAACTTCTCTAATCAACATAGGACTAGCACCACAACATACACCTAGATAGTTAACTCCCAGAGCATAAGCCTTTTTAGCAAAATCTCTAATCTCATAACGATTACAGTATAGAGGATCTAATGCTGTAGGGAATGTTCTACCATGAGGTGCACCACAAAGACAGCCATTATCATCCGGTAAGTTAAAAAATGTAGTATGCTCATTTGTAGTTCTATAAGGAACAGGCAATGCCGCAACATGGCATTTAACAGCCTTACGAATTTTCTCAATATCGGGAAGCATTGTATGAGGACCTCTGAAGCAGTTCATCCCTACTACATCTGCACCGCGTTGCTCTAATTCTTTACAAGTATCTACAATACTCCAGCCATCACGCATGATGTTTTCACCAAAAGGAGCAATTGTTACCACACAAGGTAAACCTGCTTTTTTCATAATTTCTAAAGCTGCGAATGCTTCTTCTGCATAATAGAATGTCTCACCAATTAGCATATCAGCACCTTCTTCAGCAGCCCAGCCAATCATTTCATTGTACATTCTTTTAACTTCTTTCTGAGACTCTTGATCGCCTTGCTTCCAAATATTTGAGTTAGAAATATTTCCAGCTAGCAGATTTGGCTTTAAACCTTCAGGTGTTGAGTCAGCAACTTTTTTGGCGATTCTTAAAGCCTGTCTATTTAATGATTCAAGCAAATGCTCCTTACCAATAACTCTGAGCTTCTCTCTATGACCATTATATGTAAATGCTTCAACAATATCAGATCCAGCATGTTGGAACTCTCTGTGCAAATTTTCTAGAACATCTGGGTTCTCGAGTGATACCATCGGTACAAACTCACCTGATGCTAAATAACCACGACGTTCTATTTCAAATAGGAAACCTTCTGCACAAATTACGGGACCTTTATCAAGTCTCTCAAGTAGATTTTCTTTTTTCACTTTGGAAATCTCCACGTTTTAATTAATAAACAAACTTTTTGAATATTAGCAAAAAGCTTCCTACTAAAACGATTAACAAGACTTAATGGAAGAAATGCTTCGCTTTAGCAGGACTTATAAAGCGCTCGCAATTTGAAATAAATCAGCGCTGTATTTAAAACACTACATATTTTTCATTCGAAAAACAATAATTTAACAGCTATTTTTATACTTTTTTAACAAAAAATCATTTTTTATAAAAAAATCAGCTTCTATCAAATAAAGAGATTAGAGAAATAACATATATTACGATTAGAGTATAAAATGGTGCTGTTAAAAGTTGTAAATCTACAGCTAAATATGCAAATAATATTGGCAAACCTCCTGTGAAAATTGCCATCGCAAGATTCTGTGTAATTGCTAAACCACTAAATCTTTGTTCTTTTTTAAATCTATTTAATACTACACACATATAGTTAGCATTAATCAAGCCATTTGCAAAAGCAAAAGGAATTATAAATATCAAAGTTATAATTAAGGACATTTTTAAAAGTAAAATACTAGCCAATGGTATAATTAATATTAATGCTAAAATTATACCTATAGCTTGAGTAGCTTTATTTCCTATCCTATCTGCAATATATCCTCCTGCTAATGCAGATACCGCATAAGTAACTATCGTTACTAAGACATAAGTAGATGTTGTATCTTTATCAAGACCTAGGCATTTTTGACAATAAGTTGGTAGAAATACGACAAACATCGCTAAGAAAATAGTACAAGAAGAAATCGTTAAGATAGATCTCAAAGATAATCCTAAATGATTTTTCAATAATTCTACTAATACCAAACCTCTTGATTTATTGGTTTTAATAGTTAGAGTTTCATCAATTGAAGAGCGCCAAAAATAGCTAAACAATACTGCGGTACCTCCAAAAGCAAAAGCTAAGCGCCAACTATAGGCAAAAAATTGTTCTGTAGTAAGCACAAGACTAAGCAAGAAATATGCTATTGAACCAAGTATCATCCCAGAGGTTGCACAGAATATAACTATTGAAGTAAAAAAATTACGTTTAGCAGAAGGTTGCTCATGTACTAGCAATACAGCGGCTGTTAGCTCTCCACCAAAAGAGAATCCTTGTACAAGTCGACATGCTGCTAGTATTAAAGGTGTAAATATACCTAAAGTATCGTTACTTGGTAATATTGATATTATTAAGGAAGATACTCCTATTAAGATAACTGTCCATTTAAATGGCACTTTTCTTCCATACTTATCGCCAATATTACCCCAGAATATAGCCCCTATTGGTCGAGCAAAATATCCCGCACCAAAAATAGCAAAAATCAAAATTAACGAACTTTTCAAAGACTCTTGGTGCAATAATGCCATTGATATCTGAAAAGCAAACAAACCAAATATGTGAAAATCAAATGTTTCAAAAGCACTTCCAAGACTTGAAGTGATTATAGATTTAGTACGCAAAATAACCTCTACCTAATAGACTCTAAAATACTTATATATATGATTGTATACTATATTTAGCTTCTAGAAACTCATAAATTCCTTCATCTGAACCTTCTCTACCAAGTCCGGATTGTTTTATTCCTCCAAATGGAGCTTTTTCACAAGAAATAACTCCTGAGTTTATACCTACCATACCATATTCAAGAGCATTCCTAACTCTTCTAATTTGATTCATATCGCTACTGAAAAAATAACTTGCTAAACCATACTTCGTATTATTTGATCTTTGTATCACTTCATCTTCTGAATCAAAGCCAAAGATAGCAATAATAGGGCCAAAAGTTTCCTCACAACTAGCCACCATACCATCTTGCATATTATCTAAGATAGTTGGCTCAAAAAAGTTACCACCAAGTTCTAAGTTAACTTTACCTCCACACACGAGTTCAGCTCCTTTTGCTAAAGCATCATTAACATGTGATTGGACTTTTTCTACTGCAGCTTTATTTATTAAAGGGCCTACTTTTACTCCTTGCTCTAAACCATTACCTTGTTTAAGCTCCTTAATTACTTGATTAAGCTTTGCTACAAACTCTTTTTTAATAGAGTTTTGTACAAAAATTCTATTAGGCGCGATACAGACCTGCCCAGCATTTCGAATTTTGGAAGCCAAAAGCCCTTGTATAGCTTTATCTAAATCAGCTCCTTCAAATACTATAAATGGAGCATTTCCTCCAAGCTCTAGAGATATCTTTTTAACTGTGTCCGCAGCTTGTTGCATAAGGAGCTTACCTACCCTTGTTGAGCCTGTAAAAGTTATTTTCCTAACTATGCTGCTTTGTTGAAATTCCTTACCAATAATTTTGGAATCACCACATATAACCTGCAATAAATTCTCATCGGCACCTGCATCTATAAATAACTCTCTTGCAGCAAAAGCCGCTAAAGGTGTTAATTCCGATGGTTTAAGTATTACACTACATCCTGCTGCAATCGCTGGAGCTGCTTTTCTTGTAATCATTGCAAAAGGAAAGTTCCAAGGAGTTATCGCAGCTACTACACCTACTGGCTGATAATCAACCCGACCTTCGGTATTTTGAATATTAGGATCAAATATACGTGAATCTATCCTATTAGCCTTTTCAGCATACCACCGAATAAAATTTGCTCCATATTGAACTTCACCTTTTGATTCTGCTAAAGGTTTACCACTCTCTAAGGTAATTATCTCTGCTAAGTAATCAATATTCTTAATAACTAAATCGTACCATTTGACTAAAATATTTGATCTATCGATCGCAAGATTATCTTTAAATATATTTTGTGCATGCTTTGAGACTAAAATACTATCTTTAACATATTGTGAGCCTTTTTGCTCAAGCTTACATATAAGCTCATTTGTTGCTGGATTAATTAACTCAAAACTATTTTTACCAGTATATGCGTATTTTTCTAAAACTCTATCTAATAGTTTATTCATCGCTATCTCCATTTTTATTATCAGCGCGTTATTAATATTTAGCACTGGCTCTATACTTACTACCTGAAGTAGGTTGATTAAAACTAACTGCTACACATCCAGATAAGCTAAGCATTAACAAAATCAAAAATACTTTTTTCACAACAACTTCCTTTAAAGCTTTACAAAATCACATAGATTGAATAGCAGTAATTGCAATTGTATAAGTTATATCATCAATTGTAGCACCTCTTGATAGGTCATTTACAGGCTTATTAACTCCTTGTAAAACTGGGCCTATACTTAAAACATTTGCGCTTCTTTGTACTGCCTTATAAACGGTATTACCTGTATTTAAATCTGGAAATATTAGAACAGTTGCTTTACCAGCAACAGGACTATTTGGAGCTTTTTTATTAGCAACACTTTCTATCATAGCTGCATCATATTGTAATGGTCCATCTACAAGTAGTTCTGGTGCTCGCTGTTTGAGCATTTCTGTTGCTAGCCTAACTTTTTCAACCTGCGCTCCAGACCCTGAAGTTCCTGTACTATAGCTAATCATAGCAACTCGTGGCTCAATACTAAATTTCTTGGCAGACTCAGCACTTTGGATTGCGATATCTACTAACTGCTCTGCTGTTGGATCTTGATTTACTGCACAATCTGCAAATACGATAACCTCATCAGGCATACACATAAAAAACACTGAAGAAACTAAAGTATTATTTTGATTAGGTTTTTTTATTAGTTGTAATGCAGGTCTTAAGACATCTGCTGTAGCATGCTCTGCTCCTGACACTAAGCCATCAACCTCACCAAGATATAGCATAAGTGTTGCTACTACTATAGGATCCTTGATAACTTCACGTGCTATCCCTTCAGATAACCCTTTATGTTTTCTTAATTTAAGCAAAAGATCTAAATATTTAGCCTCAGCAGTATCATCAATTGTTACAACTTCAATATCATTAGGCAAACAAAACCCATTTAGCTCCGCGACTTTATTAATTTTTTCTCTATCACCAATTAATACACACTCAGCTAAGCCTTGCTCATGACAATTTTTTGCTGCTTGTAAAGTTCGTGGTTCATAACTTTCTGGTAAAATAATACGCTTTTTAGCTTTTCTTGCCATCTTTAATAAATGATATCTAAATGCCGGTGGAGACATTACCTTCTCTTTAAAGTCATTCGATGTTATTGCAGCAATTATCTTATCTCTATCTAATGAACTAGATATTGCTTCTTTTACCTTTTGAATTCTTTCTTTATCATCAATTGGGATTCCCATCAAATCAATATTGGCAATTTTAAGAATAGTATGCACACTCTTATTTTTTGTCGTAAGTATTGCAAAACCAGATTTTTCAGCTGTTTCAATACATAACTGCCTAACATTCTGTTTTACTTTTTCATGAATATGTTCTTCAGCTGTCAGAACTATACCTGCAATTTTCATCCCATTCTGTACAGCCAAGCATACAGTCACCAAAATATCTGAGCGATCAGCAGATGTTATAACCAACGAGTTTGGAGTCAGATCATTAACAAAATTATCAACTCCTCTAGAACACATCATAACTCTCTCAACACGGGCATCTAAATTTACATTTGATAGCATATTCAAATTAAGAGTATTTTTAATATCCAGTACTCGAGGAAAAGTTCTCTCCTTCTCCCAATCTGTAACACCAACTAAACTTAACCCTTTTTTTGCAAATACTGGTAACTTCTCAAGCTGCTCCCTAGTAACATGGCCTTGCTCTTGAGTTAAAGTACTTTCATCTGTCAAACTGAAGCTAACTTTACCATCATCATCATAAGGAGCATTTAGTTTTGTAATTATTGCACCGATTATTTTTATTTTTTTTGGTATTGTTCTAATTGCATAAGCTATTTCATCATTAATATCTTCTAGAGGTTTATTACCATGGTATGATGTTATTATCACATCTGCATTCAAAGCCTTTATAATCTCAATATTTAACTGATCAACAATAGCATTAATAGGATATAACTTGTGCGACCCGCTCCCTTGTCGAAATAATCCAGCAATAATTATAAAATCTGCCTCTTGGCATTTTTCATAAAACTTGCTTAAAACTACTTCTACATAATCTTTAACTCGATCATTTAGTAAATAAGCTTCTATTTCTTCAATCGACATCCCCATATCATAAATGGGATGAAAAGAATCAACCTTAAGACCTTTTTGTTGCAAAGAATATCTTAAACTACTTACTAAAACTCTCAAGCCAGTATGTTTTGATGTTGGTAATATAAATATAGATTCTTTCATAGCATTCTCTTAGATTAAATTTTGTGTCTCTTGAGCTATCATTAACTCTTCATTTGTTGCTATAACCATTATTTTATAACTGTTTGCAGAGCTTATAAACAAGTCAGACTTATTATTTTTTTCAGTGTCAACTTTAAAACCAATATTGTTTAACTTTGAAATAATATTTTCACGAATATTAACAGCATTTTCACCTATACCACCAGTGAATACAAGAGCATCAAAATCCTTAAAATATAATATGTAGCTAGCTACAAACTTAGCTACGCGATGACAAAACATTTCTATTGCTAATCTAGCTAAATCGTCACCTTGTGCTGCTAACTCAGAAACTTCTCGCATATCATTATGACCACATATACCTAAAAGACCACTTTTCTTATTTAGCATATTCGTTATTTCAACAATATCCCAACCAAGATTATCCGATATGTATGCAAAAATACTTGGGTCTATAGCTCCAGAACGTGTACCCATTACTAAACCATCTAAAGGAGTCAATCCCATACTAGTATCCATACTTTTTCCATCAACAACAGCTGTTATACTACAACCGTTACCAAGGTGGGCAACTATCACATTAGACTTTTGCTTACCTAATATCTTTGCAGCTTGTTGAGATACATACTTATGAGATGTTCCATGAGCTCCATATTTTTTTATATTATGTTTTTCAGTGAGTTCTCTTGGTATTGCATAATCTGCAACATAGTTAGGTATCGTTTGATGAAAAGCTGTATCAAAAACTGCAACTTGAGCTAAATTCGGAAAAATTTGTTGGCAAAAAATAATTCCCTCAATATGGGCAGGATTATGTAATGGCGCCAAAGGAATACAGTCTTTGATTTTTTGCAGTGAATCCTGGTTTATTAACACAGATTTTGAAAAAAACTTTCCTCCATGAACCACTCTATGACCAATAGCAGAAATTTTATTTAAATAACTCTCTGCTGATAAAAACTGCTTAATCTCATTAAAGACATCAGAGTACAAACCATTTTCAATATTCTTTTGAGTTTTTACCTTTGATTTAAAGCAAATCTTACAGTTTTTACTACCAATATTCTCTGCTAAACCTGTTAAGAGAGACTCTGCTGTATTTGGATTAATAAGTGCAAACTTTACTGATGAACTTCCACAGTTCAAAACTAATATATGTGACATTTCTTTGAGAAGTAGAAAAATACTATGTAGCCATTATACTCCTTTTATATCTATTAGGCTAACTGTAGAGCAAAGGATCTATTAATAAATACTTATTTATGGTAAAAACTAGAAAGGAATATCATCATCAAAATTAGAAGAATTAATTTCTGCAAAATCTGGCATCTCATTTTGTTTTTTCTGCTGTGGTTGATTTTGATTAAAGTTATTTCCTGATTGCTGATTAAAATTTTGGTTATTTTGATAGTTAGGATTGTTAGAACCTCCTTGAGTATTGCCACCACCCACAAATTGGAAGTTATTAGCAACAATCTCAGTTGTATACTGCATATTCCCATTTTTATCTTGCCATTTATTAGTACGTAACCTTCCTTCAATAAAAAGTTGTGATCCTTTACTAGCATATCTTTGGATAGTTTCAGCAGTTTTACCAAAAACAACTACTCGATGCCACTCTGTAGTTATATTTTCCCCAATACCATCATTAGTTGCGATACTCAAAGTAGCTACCATAGTACCATTTTGAGTAGTTCTAACTTCCGGATCATTTCCTAATCGTCCTAATAGAATAACTTTATTAACCGTCCCTTTGGCCATTTTAAACTCCCATTTTCTTTATATAATTACACTATTACAGCATACATTAAAAAAGCTTACCTTATAAGGTTGTTTAGAATATTTTTTTGATTTTCTAAAATATTTATTTAATCTTCTTACAATTCATTAATTGCAAAATCTATTTCATCAAAATTAAAGCCATTATACGCTAAGTAATTCATAGCCTTTTGTTTTAACTTAAAATCAGACCGTACTTGTTTGATATCTTTATATTTTTTTTGCAAGCATTTTTTGCACAATTCAAACCAATCAACATCCTGATCATCTAAAATACTTAAAACCAACTCTTGAGATAAACCTTTCTGGTAAACTGCAGTATTTATAATCCTCTTTTTACCTCTAAGCTTAGATAACTCGCTTCCCACAAAGACGTTAGCAAAACGCTGATCAGATAGCCATTTATTTTTCTCAAACTCATCAAGTAAAGATTCTATTTCTTGTGGTGAGATATTATCTCGATTATAGAGTTTGTCAGAAAGTTGTTTTCGTGAATAATCTTGCTTGGCAAGAAGATAAAGAAGATAATTTTTTTCTTTAGATAAGCTCATCTTGAGTAACTAATTCAGAATCTTTCTGTGCATACTTATGGGGTAATAAAAGCTCAAGAATTGCCTTTTCTATTTCATCACGCTCTTGAGTATTTTCTTTTAGATAATCTTTGGCTTTTTCTTTGCCTTGACCAATCTTCTTGCCTTTATAGCTATACCAAGCACCTGATTTTTCTATGATATTATGCTTTGCTCCTAGATCAACTAATTCCGCTTCTAATGAGAGACCTTCACCATAAATAAGCTCAAATTCTGCTTGTTTAAATGGAGGAGCTACTTTATTTTTTACAATTTTAACTTTAATCTCATTACCACTAATATCAGTACCATCCTTAATGGAGCCACCTTTTCTAACCTCTAAACGTACAGATGAGTAAAACTTAAGAGCATTTCCTCCAGTAGTTGTCTCTGGATTGCCAAACATTACTCCTATTTTCATACGAATTTGGTTAATAAACATAACCAATGTATTTGAACGTTTAATATTCGCTGTTAACTTTCTCAAAGCTTGTGACATTAATCTTGCTTGTAAGCCCATATGAGAATCACCCATATCACCCTCAATCTCAGCCTTTGGAGTTAGTGCTGCTACTGAGTCAATAACGACAATATCAACCCCTCCAGAACGTACAAGCATATCTGCTATCTCTAATGCTTGTTCACCTGTATCTGGTTGAGAAACTATCAAATTATCAACATCAACTCCTAAAAGCTTGGCGTACTTAGGATCAAGTGCATGTTCAGCATCAATGAAAGCTGCTGTACCACCTTGCTTTTGACATTGCGCAATAGCCAATAAAGTAAGTGTTGTCTTACCTGAGGACTCATGGCCATATATTTCTATTATTCGTCCCTTTGGATATCCTCCAATACCTAATGCCACATCAAGAGCAATAACACCAGAAGGTATAACTTCTATATCATGAGCTGCTTGCTGATCACCTAGTTTCATAACAGAGCCTTTACCAAATTGTTTTTCAATCTGGGCAAGAGCTGACTCTAAAGCTTTTTCTTTACTCATAAATACTATGTCCTTTTATCTATATTAGTAATTAGTGCTGTTTACCATCTGCTGACTCTTTTAGAGAATCTTGATACATAGCATCAAAATTCACAGCAGATAAGCACAATTGAGGAAATCCACCACTCAATACTAAGTCTGAAACTGCTTCACGCGCATAATGATAAAGAATATTAGGACAAAATGCTTTTTTAGCATGCTCAACTTGCTCTTCCTGCATGTTTGATACTGTAAAGATTCCAGCCTGTTTTACTTCTATTTCAAAAGCTGTCATACCATCATTTTCAACTTTTATTTCAAGTGTTAAAATACTTTCATAAGTATTTTCTTCTGGAAGATTTATTGCATCTACTTTTAAATCAGTATGTAATTCTGGTCTCCAAGCTGTAGACCAAATTTTATCAGAATTAGGTATAGAGAAAGAAAGATCTTTTACATAAACTTTTTGAATTTGAAATTGTGGTTGTTGTTGATCCATTTTAATGGTCCTTAATAATTTTTTATTTCGCTAATGATTTAACTGGATAGCTAGCTTGCATCCAAGCACCTAAGCCGCCTTTAAGTATAAATACCTGTTCAAAGCCTTCTTTGCGCAATTCTTGCATAGCTTTTGTTGCATTATCTCCATAGATAACAATTGGTTTTGACTGATACTTAGCTAATCTCTTATGTTTTTGTGAAATTTCATCTAATTGAATATTTTGCGCTCCAATAATATGAGCTTTAGCAAAAGCCTCTTGATCCCTTAGGTCTAAGTACACTCCTTTACCTCTATTTACAGTTGTCACAGCATCTGTAACAGATAATGTATACTGAGACTTTTTAGTCTGAGTTAGCTCAAAAACTATATATATCGCTAACAATACAATGAAAGACAAACAAAACACTAAGTTTTGTGAAACAAAATAACCTAAATTTTCCATACTCTAACTTTCTTTTATAATTATTTCTAAATATAGATTAAGATTATACATAGCTTTAGATCTAAAAAAAAGAAGCTTTTAGTTTAATAAATAAAAGGATTTTAAGAAAAATAGAATTTATTATGATGATTATTGCATTTTAGCAATAACTTGCTTAGTTACATCGATACCATCAACATTGTATAAACTCATTTCAGAAGGTAAAACAGCATCACAACCTTTATCTTTAGCAACATCGCCAGAAGCTTTTGTTAAAGCATCTTTAAATGCATCAGCATCATCAGAAGCCATTTTTTGAACTTGATTCATTAAATCTTGATACTGTTGCATAGCTTTTTCAAGATCTGCTTGAGCTTGCTGCTTATCTTGATTTTCTGACTGATCTGCTGCTTGAGCTTGTGACTTATCACCTTTAGCATCATCAGATACTACGTCATCTTTTTCTTCAGTATAAGAGTTTACTTTTTGTTGTAAATTAGTAATTGTCTTTTTAAGCTGATCCATCTGTGGCTTTAATTTTTGTTGATCTGCAGTAACTTTTGCTTTACCAAGTGGAGATGTCTCAAAAATATCTTGAACATTAGCAAAACATACACCACCAGCCATAGCTGTTGTAGCTGAAACCATTAAACCACCAGCAATCATTGCTCCTAAAACAGTCTTTTTCATAATTTTTCCTTATCTTTGTTAGTTTTAACTTCTTTCATTATCGATTATAGTCATGGTTTTTATATGTTTCAACATTTATTTAAAACTAAAACTAGTCTCTGATAAAGCTTTATAATAAACACTATTACCTATTTTTTGAGATACTGTTGTTAAAAAGTCTAACGGCTGAGTATAGTCAACAATCTCTAAATTATTTAATTTTTCTCTTTTCAGCTGATCAATAGATGCAAACCCATCTACAAGACCCATTTTTTCAGCTTCTATTCCACTAAAGGGCAAGCCCGAAAAAGTTGTATCCTGAGATTTATCTTTTAGTCTATCACCTCTGGATTTTTCAACTGCATCTATAAACACTTGATGTGTTTCATCAAGAAGCTTTTTAAATACTTTTGTTTGGTTTGGTTTCTCTGGTGAAAAAGGATCTAAGAAGTCTTTATTATTACCAGATGTATAGGTTCTTCTTTGGATACCAAGTTTATCCATAAGACCAGTAAACCCAAAGCCACTACCAACAACTCCAATAGATCCGGTAATTGTCATTTTATTTACATAGATTTCTTTAGCCCCAGCAGCTACATAGTATCCACCACTAGCACAAACATCAGTACACACAGCATACATTGGTATCTTCGGATATTTCTTCTGTAGATATCTCATATGAGAATATATATCATCAGCCTGTACTGGCGATCCTCCAGGACTATTTATCTCAACGATAACAGCTTTTGTTAACTTACTATCATAAGCATCATCTAAGCTTTTATTAATCCTTTGAGCATTTGCTTCAGAATCACTTTCAATAACGCCTTGGACTTTTACTAAAGCTATATGAGGCGAAAGTTCTTTAGATGAGGATCCAAATAATCCTGGGACGATTATAATCAGTACAAGTAAAATCACTATAGTTCTAATAAAGAGTTTCCAACGCCTTTTACCTTGAATATCTTTAATATGTATTTTTGCTAGTTTTTCTAATGTTTCATTGGAAATGTTATTTTCCATTATAGCTCCATTTTTGTTAATATTTACAGAATAAATTTTAAACGCATTTTAAAAAAAATACATTAGCTAAATTCGGAGATAAATAAAATGCCAATGACTTTAGAAGCAAAATCTAATAACTTAGGCTTAAGCAATATTCAAAAGCATATTTTTTTATGTTGTGATCAAGATAGACAAAAATGTTGTGCTGGAAATGTTTCCATAAAATCATGGGAGTATCTTAAAAAAAGGCTTCAAGAACTAAAACTATCGCAAAATGGCCATATATATAGATCAAAAACATACTGTTTAAGAGTTTGCCAAAATGGCCCTATTGCTGTTGTTCACCCTGATAATATTTGGTATCACTCATGCACTCCTGAAGTATTAGAAGAAATAATACAGAAACATTTAATCAATGGACAAATAGTTGAAAAATACGTATTTAGTAAGCCATAAAAAAATCCTTTGTATCCCGACTCTTAATCGCTATTAGATCTTGTAGATATTTCTAACCATATGTATATTTGAACTTATGTCTAGGTACTATCATGTAAGAGATAAGTTATGAAAGGATATATAACGGGGAAAAAAGTCTTAAATACTGCAGCAAAAGCAAACAATGTTGCTGAATATGTCGTCGCTAGGCTTGTAGATCTAGGAATTACAAATTCATTTTGTGTTCCTGGAGATTTTTCCTTTTCAATTGATAGAGCTCTAATTAGCAATCCAGAATTAACAAATATTATTAATGCTAATGAATTAAATGCCAGCTATGCTGCAGATGGCTATGCTCGAGTTAAAGGTGCTGCAATAATATCTACCACATATGCTGTTGGAGAGCTTAGCGCTCTAAATGGAATAATGGGTTCAAAAGCAGAGAACTTAACTGTTTTTCATCTAGTTGGAACACCTAATGATATTGCTGTTGCAAAAAAAAGACAAATTCACCACACTTTAGGAGATGGCGAGTTTAATACCTTCTTTAACATATCAGCCACTTCAGCTTGTGTATCTGCGATAATAACTCCTGATAATGCTCGCAGAGAGATGAATAGAGTTATCGCAGAAGCTTTCAAACAACGTAAACCTGCTTATATTTCTATTTCTCTAGATGATGGAAAAAGACAAGTTACAGATAATACTCCTGATGATTTTGATTGTTACAATATACAAAGTGATCAAACTCAACTGAGAAATGCTCTTGAATTTCTGCAATCTCAGTTAAATGGATCAAAAAAAATAGTTGCCATTCCATCAATTAAACTTGATCGTTTCAATCTAACTAACCAGGCTATTCATTTAATTGAAAAGCTAAATATCCCTTTTGCCGTGATGCCTCATGATAAAAGCGTAATATCCGAAAGTCATCCTAATTATGTAGGATTTTATGCTGGTAATCTTTCTGATGAAGGTACTTCTAAAATAGTTGAAGAAGCCGATGTTGTTTTAAATATTGGCGATGCTCTGTGGTCAGATTTTAATACATCTGCATTTACAAATAATCTTAATTTAAACAAAGTAATAAATTTGGCCCCTAATTTTGTCGAATCGGAAAAGCATTATTTTAAAGAAGTTTATTTATCAGATTTAATTGATAAATTATTAGAGATAGATGTAAGTATCAATTATCAGCCTAGATATTTAAGACCAGAAAAGAAAAAATATTCTATAGAAAAAAAACCTATCACTTTAGATAACCTATATTCTCAATTAAGCGACTTTTTAAAAAGCTCTGATAATATTGTCGTTGAAACAGGTTCTTCTTCATTAAACTTTGTAAAATACCCACTACCTCAAAACACAAAATATTATAATCAAACATTATGGGGATCAATTGGCTGGGCAACACCTGCTACTTTAGGAGTTGCACTAGCAAAACCAGATTCAAAAGTAATACTACTAACGGGAGAAGGGTCTCATCAACTCACTCTTAATGAACTAGGTGTCATGGGTAGATATGACATAAATCCTATAATTATATGCATCAATAACAATGGCTATACTGTTGAGAGAGCTCTAGAACTAGATCCAAACCCAAATTATGATGACATAGCTCAACTAAACTATACGCTATTACCTAAAGCCTTTGGTTGTAAAGATTGGCTATCTATAAAGGTCAAAACAGAAATTGAATTAGCTAATGCCTTAAAAAGTGCTAGAGAACATCCTAAAGGTGTTTATATTGAGGTTATAGCAAATAAGTATGATTATGGTGAAGCTCTTGACTTCTATAACCATAACCTCAAGCAGATGTATGGTGAATAGCTATTTATACAATTTATCAAGAATAGGTTTAAATGTAATACCTTGTATAAAGATAGATAAAAGTACCGTAATATATATAACCGAAAAGGTTATAGAATGTTTTTCACTAAAAGGAATTGATAAGGCTAATGCTATAGATACGCCCCCTCTGAGCCCTCCCCATGTCATTGCAAAACTATTTTTCCAAAAATCTTTATTCACTTTTCTTTCTAAAAAAAGCATCGGTAAAGTGACACTAACATATCTAGCAACTATTGTAACAAAAAAGCCTATTAAAGCTGCAATGATTAAACCTGTTGTATATTTCATTTCTAAGATTTCAATGCCTACCAAAACAAATAAAAAGGTATTTAACAACTCATCAATAATAAACCAGAAACTATTTAAAGTATGCTTTGATCGCCTTGAAAGTTTATTCCTGAAGTTACTATTCCCTATTATCAAACCTGTTACAACCATAACTAATGGTCCTGAAACGGTCACTTGCTCTGCCAACCAGAAACCAAAACTAACTAAAGCTAAAGATATAATAATTAATGTTTGTCCATCATCTGCTCTATGCATAAACCATATACCTATATAACCAATCAAAACACCTAGTGCTATTCCTCCTAAACCTTCTCGCAAAAATAACATAATAATTTTATTTGCGGTTAAGTAATCTCCCGTGCTAAATATCATCGACACTAATACTACAAACAAAACTATAGATATAACATCATTAAATAATGATTCTCCTATTAGTACAGACTTCACCTTTTCAGGAACATTTTGATTTTTTTTGAATACTGCAAAAACTGTTACAGGATCTGTCGGAGATATAATAGCTCCAACAAGAAGGCAGACTGAATATGGTATATAATCATTCAAAATAATAGGTGCTATTAGCCAACAAATAGTTCCTATAATAAAAGTTGATATTAAAACTCCAACACTTGCGAAGGTAAGTATATTAGATAAATACTTCTTAAGATCAACAAAACTTAAATGCATTGCTGAAGCGAAAAGAAGGTAACCTAACATACCTTTAAGCACAACTTCTTTAAAATCTAAACTATTAAGCATTTTGTAAACAGGGGTAAATAATTGTGGCTCAATATTCATTGATGTAAACAATAAAAGAGAAACCAAGGCACTTACTATTATTAAACCAATAGACTTAGGAAGCTTTAAATATCTAAAATTCAAATAACTAGATATAGCTGTTATAACAGATAGCAAAACAAAAAATGTATAGTGTCCCAAAATATTTACCTTTACGTATATTTCTTTAATTAATTATATTTGTTAAACAGACTTAATTAAACTTTATTAACTTATAACTTTTAATTCAGTAAAAAATAGGAGTATAATTCATATTCAAAACTTATAGTGATATACTATAGTTTGAAATCTTCAGGGCAGGGCGAAATTCCCTACCGGCGGTAACCGTATAATACAGAAGCCCGCGAGCGCTTTCTAAAAATATTTAGAAAGGTCAGCAGATTTGGTGAGAATCCAAAGCCGACAGTATAGTCTGGATGGAAGAAGATTGGTAAAACTTATAATTTTTTTGAGGCTTAAAGTCAATATACATTGATTTTTTTGCTCTATGCTATGTTTTGCTCTCCTGCCCTAAGTATAACTAAAACATTAGATGGGCAAATGAAAAATATTGACAGATACTATATGCAACAAGCTTTAATTTTGGCAAACAGAGGAAAACTAACAGTTTCCCCTAATCCAATGGTTGGTTGTATTATAGTAAAAAATGGTGCCATTATTTCTGAAGGCTGGCATTCTATAGCAGGCGAACCCCATGCTGAGATACACGCCTTAAATAAAGTAGGAATTCACGCAAAAGACTCTATAGTATATGTAACTCTGGAACCATGTTGCCATCAAGGTAGAACTGCACCGTGTACAGATGCCCTAATTAAAGCAGGTGTTAAAAAAGTTATAATTGCAACTCTTGACCCAAACCCAAAGGTCGCTGGCAACGGAGTTAAAAAACTTCTTGAGGCTGGAATAGAGGTTGAAGTAGGACTACTAGAAAAACAATCTCAACAGCTGAATAAAATATTCTTCCACTATCAGAGAAACCAAACCCCTTTTGTATATGCAAAATGGGCAATGTCTTTAGATGGTAAAATATCTGTCAACTCAAATGACTCTAAAAAAATAAGCTCCGAAAAAGCCTTTGTTAACACACACCAATTGCGTAATATTTGTGATGCTATTTTAGTTGGTCGACAAACTCTTAATGAGGATAATCCTAGATTGGATGTCCGAATAAATGTCAATAAATGCAAGAACCCTATTAGATTTATTCTATTTAGTAAAATTGATGAAATTGATAATAACTGGAAAGTATTAGATCAAAATACTGCTAAGACAATTTTTGTCTGTAGTGATATCTCTGATAAAGCAAAATCTAAGCTTAACCAACTTGGTATTGAATATTGGACACTAATATCTAATAATAAACAAGTTTGCTTAAAAAGCTTATTAGAGAAGATGGGGAATATGGGAATAACAAGCCTTCTTGTTGAAGGAGGAAAGAAAACTCTAGAATCCTTTATAGATAAAAAGCTTATTAATGAGTTCGATACTTATCTAAGCCCAGTAATAATATCCAATCTCAATCCTAAAGAAAATTTATTTTTTAATAAAATATCAAAACTAGGCAACGACCTTGTTATAAACTCTAGCTTTAAGGAAAATAAAAATGTTTAGCGGCATTGTACAACAACTAGGTAAAGTAAAAAAAATATCTATTCAAAAAAATATTAAATCTTTTGAAATAGATTTTAGTAATAGTCAAAAATGTAAAATAGGCGATAGCGTAGCAATAAATGGTGTTTGTTTAACTGTTATAGAATTAAAAAATGATTCTACTATTGCAAGCTTTGATGCTGTGCCAGAGACTCTTAATAAGACAAACTTAGATATGCTAAAAGTTGATGATTACGTTAATACAGAACTTGCTCTTTGTTATGGTGATACTGTTGGTGGACATATGGTCCAAGGCCATGTTGATGAAAAAGGCATAATTCAAAATATCACAGATGTTGGTGGAGCCTGGATGGTTGAAATATCTGCATCAGAAAACTTTTTAAAATATCTAGTAAATAAAGGTTTTGTAACTATTGATGGTATGAGTATAACAATAGTTGATGTTTTAGATAAATCTTTTTCTGTAACACTAATACCACATACTATCGAGTCAACTATTGCAAAAAATTACACCCAAGGATCTATAGTAAATCTTGAAGCCGATGCAACAGGAAAATATATCTATAAATATATACAAGGACTTAAAGAAAATGTTTAAACAAATAAAGCACAATGTTGAGAATGCTATAAATGCTCTCAAGCAAGGAAAACCTGTAGTTGTACTTGATGATTACGATAGAGAGAATGAAGGCGACCTAATATTACCGGGGCAAAAAGCTACTGAAGAAAACATCGCATTCATGCTAAAGCATACAAGTGGTATTATATGTTTATCTATGGACTCAACACAAGCAACTAAACTAAATCTATCACCAATGGTTGCTGCTGATAAAAACAATAGTACATTCTCTACCCCTTTCACTGTAACTATAGAAGCTAAAGAAGGAGTTACAACAGGAGTTTCTGCAAAAGATAGAGCACACACTATTCAAGTAGCATCAAACCCAAATGCTACTGCTGATGAGCTTGCTCGCCCGGGTCATATTTTTCCACTTATTGCTAATGATAAAGGTGTTTTAGGGCGCAACGGTCATACTGAAGCAGCTGTTGATCTTATGAAGCTTAGTGGCTTTAATAGTGCTGGTGTTTTATGTGAGCTTATGAACAAAGATGGCTCAATGATGAAAGCTCAGCAACTTGAAGAGTTTGCTAAAAAATATGGACTACCGTTACTAACTATTGCTGAACTATATCAATATCGTTTGGCTACTGAGATTTTTATTGAGAAATCTGCAAGCTCTATAATCCCATTTGATCATGTTGGAGAGCTTGAAATGACAGTATATAGAGATAAATTTAATAACGAAGAAGTTGTTGTACTATCTAAACCTTATAAAGGTAATCAGCCACTTGTAAGAATGCACTCTTCATGTATAACTGGAGATCTTTTTGGATCATTACGTTGCGACTGTCAGGCTCAGTTAAGGAAAGCTATGCAAATGATTAATGAAGAAGGTGGGTATTTAATATATTTAAATCAAGAAGGAAGAGGTATTGGCTTAACAAACAAGCTAAAAGCATACAACCTTCAAATGCATCAAAATATGGATACTATCGAAGCTAATGTAGCTCTAGGACTGCCTATTGATGCTAGAAAATATGACTTAGCAATACAAGTTCTAAAGTATAATAAAATTGATAATTGTAGGCTTATTTCTAATAATCCTAAAAAAATTAATGCATTAGAAACTGCTGGGATACATGCAGAGCCTGTAGCTTGTGAAGCTTTTGTTAACTCTCATAATAAGAGCTACTTAATGACTAAGAAAAACAAGATGAAACATATGATAAAAGGAATATAGGTATAAAATATGGAAAAATTAGCTATTGTTGTAAGTGAGTTTAACTCTTTAATTACAGATAAAATGTTAGAAGGAGCTTTAGAAGAAGCATACTCTCAAGGATTAAAAGATAGTCAGATCCATATAAGAAAAGTTCCTGGTGCGGTTGAGCTACCATTTGCAGCTAAACTTTTAGCAGAGACTTCTAAATTTGATGCTATAGTGCTATTAGGTTGCGTAATTCGTGGTGAAACAGATCATTATGATTATGTCTGTGATCAAGTAAGCTATGGTACTCAAGAAGTTATGCTTGCATATAATTTACCTGTAATCTTTGGTATATTAACTACACATAACAAAGAACAAGCTTTGGAAAGAGTTGGCGGGAAAAAAGGTCACAAAGGAAAGTATTGTGTCCAAGCAGCTTTAACTATGGCAAAAATGAAAAAAGATATATTAGAACAAGGAGTTTAAATGTCTTTACAAATCTTAAAGTATCCTCACCCAGTTTTAAAAGAAGTAGCTGAGGAAGTTAAGAAAGAAGAAATAAATGATCAATTACGCGAAACTTTAGATGAAATGCGTGATATGATGCTTGAAGCAAGTGGCGTTGGGTTAGCAGCTATACAAGTAGGTATCAAAAAAAGATTTTTTATAATGTTTGAAAACTTAGAAGATAAATCTCCAGAGATTATAGCAGTCATAAACCCTAAGATAATAGAACAAGATGGCGAAGTAATTGATGAAGAAGGATGCTTATCTTTTCCTGGTGTCTCTGCAAAAGTAAAAAGAGCCACAAGTATAAAGATAGCAGCTTTAGATGAGTATGGTGAAGAGATTATAATTCAAAAAGAAGGATTTATTGCTCGTTGTATTCAACATGAAATAGATCACCTTAATGGTATAACATTCTTTGATCACTTGGGCTCACTTAAAAGAAAAATGATAGAGAAAAAATATATAAAACTTATGAAAGAAAACTCTGAAGTATAATTTTTTTAATCATTTTGGTAGACAAAGCTTTACTTTTTTTGCTAGCTAAGCAAAACTATTTTTTGATAAAAGTGAAAAACGGATTTATTTTAATTATGCGTAATATTTTTAAAAAAACATCATTAATGTTGCTTATCATAATAATAGCATCGTGTGGTATGCTAACTAACGATAAGTTTGTCTATGTTGGCCATGGAGCTAATACTCCAGATTATCAGTTATACTATGATAAGAGCCGTAAAATGTTTGTTCTTATTGATAAGCGAAATGGTTGTTTCCAAAAAGATGATACTGGTACATGTTTTGCTCTAACATTACAACAAGCTAGAGAGTTCAGACAAAAAGTTTTAGTTAAGATGATCGAAATAGATCTAAGACTTGCAAAAGATAATTATGGTAGCTACGCTATTGCCGAACTACAAAGAGCTGGTATAACAACTGTTAACAAACCTATAAAGATTAGTGATGTTTATGCAACTCCAATTAGACAAATTGTAGTTGATAGAAAGCAACAGTACCATCTAGTTAATCAAGAATATAAAATTCAAGCTAATCTTGTTGCAATGGTTACAACAGACGATGATGGCAAGAAACGCATAAAAGTTGCATATACTGTAGATTTCCCAGGACTTCAAAAAGTATATGGTACAGACCTTAGACCTTTTGTTATAGATCCTGAATATTTATATACTCATATGACTATAGATACTGTACATGAAGCGCATTATATGCAAAAAGATGTATTAAATAATCAAAAAGAAGTTAAAAAAGAAATTGCAGATTATCTTAATACTGTTGTAGATAAAAGTACTACAGGTAATGAAGAAAACATTGCCAATCAAATAGCGGCTCAAGATAGTGACATCCAAACTATAAATGATATTAACAGTGGTAGTGAGATAAAAACAGCCGCTAACAGTGGTAGCACTTCTAGTTCTACAAACAGTGACTCTATAGCTGGGAAATTAGACAGTGAGGATAGTAGTAGCAGTGCTTCTACAAGTAGTAACAGCTCTACAGCTGCAAATTTAGATAATGAGGATAGTAGTAGCTCTTCTGGATCAACAGTTAAAAATGACTCTATCGCTGCAAAATTAGATAGCGAATAAGCATAAAATCTATTTATCTAAAAAATACTCTACAATCCTTCTTAAACTATAATTCCTCCACCAAGACATACATCTTCATTATAGAAAACCACTGATTGACCAGGAGTAATAGCTCTTTGAGGCCTATCAAATATTACTTTAACAGAGCCATCTTGCATTACACTCACTTCACAAGACTGATCTTTTTGTCTGTAACGAACTTTAGCTTTACATTTAAAGTTATCTGCCGGTGGTTGTCCTGCTACCCAGCTTAAATCAATAGCTTCTAAAGAGTCTCTAAATAGCATTGGATGATCATGACCTTGCACAGCAATAAGTACATTATTCTCTAGATCTTTCTTTGCAGCAAACCAAGGTATCTCAGGACGGTTTTTTACTCCTCCGATGCCTAAACCTTGTCTTTGACCAATTGTATAATACATAAGACCATCATGCTCACCTATTTTGATACCATTCTCATCATGTATCTCACCTTTTTGAGCAGGTAGGTATTTTGATAAGAACTCCTTAAATTTTCGCTCTCCTATAAAACAAATACCTGTGCTGTCTTTTTTATCAAAAGTTACAAGGTTATTTTCTTTTGCTATTTGACGAACCTTTTCTTTTTCAATATCACCTATAGGGAATATAGTCTGTTTTAATTGTTCCTGACCAAGAGTATACAAGAAATATGTTTGATCCTTATTATCATCCAAGCCTTTGACAAGCCCTACAGAACCATCTTTTAATACGCGTGTGCGCGCATAATGTCCTGTTGCTATATAATCCCCACCAAGCAAATGAACATAGCTTAGAAAGGCTTTAAATTTGATTTCTTTATTACATAGAATATCTGGATTAGGTGTTCTGCCTGCTTTATATTCAATCAGAAAATGCTCAAAAACATTATCCCAATACTCTGCAGCGAAGTTTATTTTTTTAAATGGTATTCCTATAGAATCACAAACTGCTTTTGCATCTGCAATATCTTGCTCAGCCGAGCAAAATTCCTCATTATCATCCTCTTCCCAGTTTTTCATAAAAACACCTGTAACATCATAACCCTGCTGCTTTAACAGCAGAGCTGAGACTGATGAGTCAACTCCTCCTGAGATACCTACAACTACCTTTTTTGACATAAAACTTATATATAAAATGCTCACTAATATAAATTATATATGAAACTTACTATTCATTACAAAACATCCACACAATTTTATTGTAATGATTGAGATTAATAAAAGCTTTATAGATAAAAGACTGTTGAATTAATATCCCAAATTGTTAGATATATTTTGTAAAATACAGATGTTACAGATATTAGTATTT
>NZ_JAWUZH010000022.1:0-35701 GCF_036281795.1 Francisella sp. 19S2-4 | reverse complement strand
ATACTAATATCTGTAACATCTGTATTTTACAAAATATATCTAACAATTTGGGATATTAATTCAACAGTCTTTTATATTCTGTTACTTTTCCATCAACAACATCAACTGTATGATGGATATGTTCGCCATTAGAGTTAGAATAATCAAATTTTTGAGTTACATTTTGACTAAGATTACCAATAACCATATTTTTAATAGGATTAATCTCAGTTTTACTCATACCTGTAATGTATCTAGCAATATTACTAGTATATGTTACTGGATCTTTCGACTCATTAATTGATTCTGTTTTGTTATAGCCTTGATGGATATTGTTAAACCATGTATTTTTTTCTTTAGAATCTAAGCTATTATCAAAAGTAATACTTAATGGCCAACTGATATACTCGTTTCTAGTAGTTGTTTCATTGGCAGTTTTTTGTATATACTGATTCTCAATATTAGTATATTGGTTCATAAACTGCTCTGACTTTTTAGGAGAAACTATCCAATTCTGTAAATTACTAAAGTTTATAGATGTTTTAACTGTTGTTGTTATTTTTTTACCATTATGATCTAGAATATAGCCAGATGTTGTAAAAGATCTAGTTGACGCTGTTACAAAGCGTCCCCCATTTTTATCAAAATTTTCATTTGAGATCACATTCGGCGAATCTACCAAAGTATTCTTAGTTACAGCACCTTTTACCACACTTTGACTCTTATCTAAATATAGTAGTAAGTTTCCTGCAACTGAAAAGCCATCATTAGCATTATATACTTTTATGCTAATAGTGTGACTCTCTCCATCTGACAGTAAACTTGCAAAAGGAGTTAGATTAACTCTATATGGATCAAAATTTAATGTCTCTATTGCAGGAGTTGGACGCCATAAGTAAGGATCAACACCACCAGTATATATTTTAGGGAATATTGGTACAATTCCAACTAATTGACCATCAATATAGACTTGTCCTTCACGAAAAGCTCCATTACCACAAGTACCTAATTTCTTAGCTAGGCTACTTGGTACACATTGGAACCACTGCTCATCGATCTTTTGACTTTGTAATGTTACATCTAAATAAGCTTTAGTAATATTTCTTGGGAAAGTTTCTTTAATACTATAACTAGAGTTAGAGTTCACTAAATAACCAGGTTTAAAATTATCAGTTCCACCCAAACCTATCACTTTATCAGCAATAGATGTCTGAACAGTTTCCTGTTTAGTTTTTGGATAAAATAATAGTTTTGATGATCCTACAGGATACCCAGGACGCTTAGGCGTAAGCACATTTGGCAAAAATACAAAGCCTTTTCCATTTTTCATCAAAAGATTTTGATACTCAGTGATATCACTTTGAGTTTGCCATTTTGATCCTTTGACTTCTGCAGTAGTTCCAAAGAAAAGGTTTACTCCATCCAACCATAAAGATGCTGTACGATCATATTGCACACCTTTTTTAGTCGCAAAAGTATTTTCTAAAATAACTTTTGACCATGGGCCTGGACAATTTTTAGGAGGAGTATAGCTAAAACCTTTTTGCTGAGTATTTGTAAATTCTAAATTATCATATAATTCAACCACACATGGCTTTTCATTAGGAACTTCTAAATTTGCTTCAGAGGAAGCTACTTTGTTTTCTTTATAATTATCTTTAGATATTACAGCAACTCTAAGAATATCGTTTGTTGGCTGAATATTTTGACTTAAATCATTACTGTAGCCTAAAAAAGGAAATAACAAAGCTATAGATAAACCTATTTTTTTCTTTCTTTTTTTATTTTTTCTAAACATACTCCACCTCGCTACTAAAACTATTCTTATTACACTTATCTTGTGACTTCAGATCAGAGCATTGCCAACCAGTTGTGTTACCTTGTTTAATAATGGGAGTAAGTGCAATATTAATATTTTTAGTCTCAAAACTTATATTGCCAGTATTAGTCACTTTCGTATGATTAGGCACTGTAATTCCACCTATCAAATCATTTACAGCTCCAGATCCTAATGTATACTGGCCTTGGTGTTGAGATATATCTTGCTGTATTACTTGCTGAAGGTTTTCAAGATATGTTGCATTTTGACTTTTAACATCACTAGAAAAACCATGACTAAAAGAAAAAAATATACCTACAGATAACCCGAAAACTTTAATTATTGATTTTTTCATTAAAAATAAATTGATTATTCGTCATAGAATAATTCTAAATAATTTTTATATTTTTTTCTGTATTTAAGCACCAAAATAAAACTCTTATTTTAAGCCTAGCTATAATATATCTGTTCCTATCTGATATTTTTCTAATAATAATGGAATATCATTACCGCAATTTTCATATGGCTTAAGTTCACCATTTGCAAACTTAGTTTGTAGTTCTTCAGCATCCATATACTGCGTATCAAAATCCACATATACAGAACCAAGCAAATGATTAAACTCATGTTGAAATATTACTGCAGCAATTGAGTCAAGTTTTCCTATTATTTTTTCCCCGAATTGATTATATGCTTCATACTCAATTTCTTTATATGTTGCAAGCTTACCTCTTTTCTCCCCTAAGGCACTTAAACAACCATGCCAAAAACTAACCCTTTACTTTGATGCTTTAATAATTTTAGGATTTATAAATACTTGATATGGTACACTTGCAAAATCTAGAGGATATCTTGAATTAGAACTATCAAATTCAATCATAAATATTTGATAGTCATAGCCAATTTGATTAGCTGCAAGACCTATGCCATTACCTTGCATTTTCTTATGCATTTCTGAAATAATATTTTGTATCTTTATATCTTTTATACCAGTTACAGGCTTACATTTTTTGTAAAGAACTTCATTATTCGGGTCATTATACTGTATAAACTGAGAACTCACTTCACATCTCCATTAGGATTTCACCTAAGATGATTTTGGTTAAATATAATTATTAGACTTAGTTTGTATTTTCTTAATAAAGTTTTCAAGATTTTATAGATAAATAATATTTTAATAGTTTAAAAATGACTAGTAGGTAACAAAATCGTCATTAAATACCACCTTTAGTCATTTTGTATGGATCAACAACCTTATTAAATTCATCTTCAGATAGCAATTTTAAAACTTTATTTGCTTCTGCAAGAGAAAGATTATTCTCATCGGCATAATGAGCTAATTGAGAAGCTTTATCATAGCCAATAACTGGACTAAGAGCTGTCACTAACATGAGCGAATTTTTCAAATAAAAATCAATTTTACTTTTATTAGGTTTCATATCTTCTAGCAAATATTTGGTAAAGTTAACACAGCTATCAGATATTATCTTAACTGATTGTATAATATTAAAAATAATTAAGGGCTTATATACATTCATCTCAAGATAGCCTGCTGAACCACCAATTCCAACAGATACATCATAGCCCATAACTTGAGCTGCAACCATTGCCATAGCCTCACATTGAGTTGGATTTACTTTGCCAGGCATTATCGATGACCCAGGCTCATTCTCTGGAATTAACAATTCATGGAAACCTGCTCTAGGACCACAACTAAGCAAACGAATATCATTAGCAATCTTAAATAACGAGTTTGCTAAGGTTTTTAGACATTCCATAACTGCCACTAATGCATCATGAGACCCTTGAACTTCAAATTTATTTGGTGCTGTCACAAATGGCAAACCTGTAATTTCAGCAATATGTTTAGCTACAGTTTCAGCAAAACCATTTGGAGTATTTAATCCTGTACCAACCGCGGTACCCCCTAAAGCAAGCTCGTAGACATCTTTTAAGGAGTATTTAATATTTTTGATATTTTTTCTAAGTAACTCTGCATAACCGGAAAACTCCTGACCCAACGTCAAAGGTACGGCATCTTGCATATGAGTTCTACCAATTTTAGCTATGCTATCCCACTCTTTTGATTTTTGCTCTAAATCTTTGTACATATATTCAGCTGCAGGAAGCAACTTATTAGTTATCTCATAAGCTGTAGCAATATACATAGCTGTTGGGAAAGAGTCGTTTGAGGACTGCGACATATTAACATGATCATTGGGGTGTATAGGATCCTTACTACCCATCTTACCTCCAAGTAACTCTATAGCCCTATTAGAGATCACCTCATTAACATTCATATTTGATTGTGTACCACTACCAGTCATCCATACGTGTAATGGAAAATTATCATCAAGTTTGCCATCAATTATCTCATCAGCTACTTGTATAATTATGTCTCTTTTATCTTTAGGTAATATACCCAACTCACTATTAGTCAAAGCTGCAGCTTTTTTAATAATTGCCATAGCTCTAATAACTTCTTTAGGCATCAGATCATCACCTATACTAAAATATTTTAGCGATCTTTGTGTTTGGGCACCCCAATAATAATTATTATCAACCTCAATCTGTCCTATGCTATCAGTTTCTATTCTTTTCAAAATACCTCTCCATGTTTACTTAACGCCAACAATACCATTAGCAGAATCAAATAAAACACTCTTATCATAAAATAGTGCATGCCCAGAATTAACTTCAGATTTATGCTGTTGAGAAGCTCTAACTACTGTAGTTATAGGTATCTGAAATTTATATGACGTGAATAAAGCTGATTTAATGCTACTATTTACTAATAAGCCTTTGTTTATATGTTGCTTTAACTGCTCAGGAATTTTTGGTAATAAGATATGTGTGTAATATCCTCCAGAATCAAATAATGTCTGAATAGTTTTATCAAAAATCACTTTACCATCTTTATCTATAATAGTGTATTTAACTGGAACATATGGATCCCAGCATTTAGTTTTATCTATTGGAGATCTTGGAGTAACGCTATTATGGCATTTCACAGTACTTTTTATTTTGTAAGTTGTATATTTGCTTAGAATTTCTTTAGTTGATGCTCCAAAAGATATAGTTTGTTTCTGACCATCTATTATCATTAATTGATTATAAGGGCTAGGCAAATAGTTCCATGGAGAATTTTGAGTACTCATTTTTAAACCCAAGATTCCTGCATATCCTTTAAACGTACCATTTGGAACCATAATAATTGGCACATGTTTAGCAGTTATTTTTGGCTGTGTATTAAATGTGATATCAGAATAAACAAGTGTACCAGTATGCTTTGACTTTAAATGATCATAACCGTAATTTACAGAAACTTTTTTGTCTGTAGCTTGATAATTAGTCAAATACTGTTTTTCAAGAACTAGACGTGATGACCCAGTATCAATTTCAACAAATGCTTTTTTCTCTGATGTATTACCTTTTCCTACAAAAATATCTGTACCAAGACGAGCTTTATGAAATTTTGTAATAGGAGCAGAGATAATTTTCTTTGCTTCTAAAGCTTTATTTGTAGTATCTGTAGGCTGACTTGCAAACAAACTTAGTGTTGGAAAAAGTAACAATAATATTTTAATATTATTTCTTAGTGAAAACATGACACATACCCATTAATATTAGGTAATTGATATTTACATAGTAACTTAACTAAAAGTATTATTACAACCTTTTAAATTCTCATATAAAAGAATCTATCTATTTTAGTCTTTGTAATTAACAAAAATTTTTTAATTTATTAAGATGTTACAACTAGACAGAAAACTTCTAAAATCCTTTTTGATTCCAGATATTATATAACAATTCACCAAAGAGAGTATTTGCCCAAGCAAACCATTTTCTAGTATAGTCAAATTGATTATCTTTATTTATCCCTTCATGCATAAAATATGTGCCTGCATGAGAGTTTTTTAGATATTCTACACACTGCTTAACTTCTAACTCATCATTTGAAGTTAGAGCTTGAATAACTATAGCAATCGGCCATACATAGCCCCTACCAGTATGAATACTACCGATACCAGCAAGATCCTTACCATTAAAATACCAAGGGTTATTTTTTGATAATAGAAATTTTCTAGTATTTTGATATAGTTCATCATTCTTATCTAAACATCCTAAATAAGGCAATGAAATCAAACTAGGTACATTTGCATCATCCATTAAGATATGACTTCCATAACCATCTACTTCATAGGCAAAAATCTTGCCAAATTTTTTATGCTCTACAACACCGTATTCATATATAGCATTTTGAACTTCTTCTGCTAAAGTTTTACACTGTGTTGCAAACTCAAAATCACCATATACTTGCGATGATATTTCAGCAAGCTGCCTTAAAGATTCAACTGCATAAAAATTTGCAGGGATCAAAAATGGTAAAATTGTCGCATCATCAGATGGTCTAAATGATGATGCTATTAAACCAACCGGATTAACAGGGTAGCCTAAGCCATTATCTGCTAAAGTATCAGTTGCAACTGGAGTAACTCTTTGAAAAGAGTAATCTTTCTCAGAATCTTTACGTTGCTGATCTTTAAATGTTTTATATATTAGCTTTGCTGAGTTAAGCCATCCTTCTTTGAAGAACTGAGAGTCTTCAGCTTTTTGATAATACATATATGACAATCTAATGTGGCTACAAAGAGAATCTAGCTCCCACTTTCTCTCATGTAACTCTGGCTTCATATCAGTAAAATCATCTTGCCATGGCGATCCTTCATCTGCTTTATTAAACGCATTAGCATAAGGATCTATTAGTATATATTTAGACTGCCTATTAATAACACCTTCGATCATTCTCTTTAACTTATCATCTTGATTTATAAGAGATATATATGGAGTAACTTGAGCAGTAGAATCTCTTAGCCACATTGCATCTATATCTCCTGTAATAACATATGTATCAGGAGAAGAAGATAAATCTTCATCATAGTGCACTGTTGTATCAAGCGTATTAGGAAAACAGTTTTCAAATAACTTTGCTAACTCTTTATCTTTTGCTTTAGCTTTTACTTCATCTACTAAATTATCAACCGCCATTGATGTAAATAACTTGTTTTCAGGACGAGATGAGCCTAGTAAATTTACAATTTCATCAGATGTATAGATATCTGTAGTGATCTTACCACTCGCTTTATCATAACTGTATAACGAATCATTCATAATCTAATCAACCTTTGTTTTATGTAAGAATTTATAATAAGGAATAACCAATATTATTAATATAATTAATGGAATAATTGTTGAAGCCTTGAATCCTTCAACTCCACCTAATGAATCCATCATATAGCCAATACCTCTAGCTGTAGCACTTGATGCTAATGCAAAAACTATTGTAACAACTGTCATTACTAAAGCTTGCTTTTCTTTAGAAGTTCTACTTAAAATTGATGAACTTAATACTGGAGTTGTTGGTGCATAAAAGAAACCAAATATCGGCAGCAATATTGACATAATAGACACCTCGCTAAGATCTGTAATCTCATGACCTGAAGCATGAATAGAAAATAATACTACGACTAAAAACACTAACCCTACGATATAGTAACACAACAACATCTTATGCCACTTCATATATTTTAATAATACAAATGCCATTATTCTGCCACCAAAAGCTGCTAGTCCACTAAAGCTAGCTATTTTCAAACTCAATGCTGGTGAGAGATGTAAAGCATCTTGATAAAAGCCTGGTAACCAAGCACTAAAGCCCATATCTAAAACGCTACCAATAAAAATCATAACTATCGCAGCAATTACTAGCTTACTTTTGCATATATTAAGGATATCTTTTACTTGCTCTTTCACAGGCGCTGCTTTTTCTTTCTCTAGTGCGCTTTCATCTATTCGGACAAACATCCAAACTATTATATTTATAACACCTATAACTGCATATAAGTATAAGAAGTCTAACCAATGATTAGCACTATTAGACATAAAGAAAGCTATTATCCACATACCTGCCATCCCTGCTATCATCCAAGTAGCTTCTAGTAAAGATAGTAAACCAGCCTGCTCATTCTCTTCTTTACTGATAATTGCAGCAGATGCATAGATACAAACTTTCATACCAACTAGAACAATTCCTGTTCCAATCAAGAAAAGTTTAACTATCCAATATGAATTAATAACAGGGGTAATTAGTGATAGTAATACCATTATCAAAAGTATTGTCATTATTGATTTTCTATAACCGAGTCTCAAAATAAATGAAAACGCAATAAAAGAAAATCCAATAACTGTGAAGTTCTGATAACTCTCTAAGGTCCCTGCCGATGTTAATGATGCATGGAAGTAGTTTGATCCTTGCATAATGAATGTGGAAAGAGTTCCACAAAACAAGCTAAAAACCCATACTGTAAAGATAAGTGCTACCTTAGTTATAGTTGTATTGGTAACTTTTTTAGGCACGACAATTTCACTCATATTAACTCCTATGTAATATCAAATGCAAATCAATAAGACTAAAGATATTGAATATTTTTTTAAAACCTTAAGTTTACAGACTAGCATAAATCTCATAAGGAATTAGCTATTTTACAGCGCAACATGTGCCTAATATAAACGAAGCAACACTATGTTTGTATGATTTATCAACTAATATTTTTTAGTTAAATCTTAATGGATCAAACACTTTATAATATCTTTTATCTTTAGAATCCAACACATAACTTGATATTATTTTTCCAAAAGCAGGAGCATGCTTACAACCATGACCATTAAATCCAACAGCTACCCAAATATTATCATCAACCTTACCAACTAAAGGCAGCCCATCTTTTGTCAAACCGTATTCACACATAACAAAATCTGGCTTAAAATTAATATCCAAATTTGGAAAATTCTTTTTAATTTTTTCCGTTAAAATATTACTAATTTTATCTGAGAAATCCTGATCTGTTAAACTAGCATTATCATATAAGTGGCAATTATGTAAACCCGCTTTTATATAATATTTGCCATCAATAATCTCTGGCATCGCATACATTTCAAAGTGGTTATTTACTACTTCTATATATGTATTATTTGGATTTGAATTTTTCACTTCGTAGTAGAAGACAGGTATTCTTTGTCTAGATAGAGTTAAATTATATTGTTGTAAAATACCTGAATTAGCATTAGTCGCATACACCAGCTTCTTTGTTCCAATAGTCTTTATAGCATCTTGGCTTTTTATTTCAACCTCTATAAATTCTTTATTCTTGCTATGTTTTATAAATCTGTGATTCCAAAAAAACTCCAAGTCATCTTTAAGAAAATCATAGTAAGTTTTTACTATTTCACTAGGATTTAATATGCCTAACATATTTTGAGAATTGTTTTTCTCAATAATAGCTTTTTCCAATGATTGAAGCTGTCTAAAATAAGGATCAATGATTTGTTGCTGTTTACCCTGAATAATATCAACCTCAACACTATTCTCTATAGAAGAAGATACGATCTCTCTTAATAATTGACTATCTTCACCGACAACAATGCAGTTATTAGGCTTATGAATCTTAGGATTATACTTAGCTAACTCTTTATACTCACTATTTGAAACAGGTAATAATTCATAATACTCATTACACTCTGAACCTATAGAACGTCCACCTATCCTTGATCCTCCAATACTTGATTTAGTTGGAACATAATCTGAAGCTTGTTCTATTACAGCTATTTTTTGTGAAGATGATTTATTTAGGTGATAAGCAATACTACTACCAATTAATCCAAACCCAATAATTACGACATCAAAATCCATATAACTCTCCTAAAGACTATCAACTTGCCTCAAAGATAATAAAAGATCTTTTAACAAATCAAAATCAGACATCTATGATATCTAGCTATAAGAATATTATCACTTTCCTAATAGTTTAATAAATAGAATAATCACCAAGCTAATAAACAAGCATATAAAAAACTTACAGACACATATGTTTGAATTTTTATTCATTAAATAATACATTTTAATCATAAAAACATTCCAATATTATGATTTTTAAATTACCATATTAGAATAATTATTCAAATAAATGAAATATGAAGAAGTTTATAGGTATATTTTTAATTATTGGTTCAACTATTGGTGGAGGTATCATAGGTCTACCTATAGCCGCTGTTAACTTAGGTTTTATAGGAAGCTTATTAGCAATATGTTTAGTATGGTTAATAATGACATTTACAGGATTATGTATATTAAAAATCTCATATAACATGCCTGTTAAACATAACACATACTATTCTTTATCAACTAAGTTCCTAAATTTCAAAGGTGCTAAGGTTAGTGTTTTTGGCAGCTATTTATTAATCTTATACTTATCACTAACTACTTATATATCTGGAATTAGTTCGTCAATAAGCTCATATTTCTCACAAAATAGTAATCTTAGTTATTTATTATCTGGAGTAATTCTCATCTTTATACTCGGTGGTATTACAACATATAACTCTAGATTCGTAATCAAGAGTAATGTCATATTTGTAATAACTAAATTATCTCTTATTATAATTGCTATATTTTTGATCTTTTATACAACAAAAAAAGTCTCTATAAATGTTGATGGTTACCCTATTGAATCAATAGGAGCATTATCATTCTTATTTGTACTATTTAATGCCTTTGGTTACCACTTTATTATCCCAAGCTTAGTAAAATTTTATAATCAGCGTATTTCATTTAAAGCATTTGTATATTTACTTATCTTTAGTACAACATTAATAGCTTTTATTTACCTAGCATGGATCTTAGCAATATTCTTTACAATACCTACAGAAGGTAGTCATGGAATGCTAAGTATTTATAACAGTAAAAATCAACTTATAGCTTTTAATAATAGTATTAGCTTTTTTACTCAGTCATACACTATTAGCAATATGTTAAGTGCTTTTCAGTTAATATCAATGATAGGATCTTTCTGCTGTATCTCAATAGGTGTAATTGATGCACTAAAAGATGCTTTAGGGCAAAATGCTTATCTTAAAGTTCTAATTTGCACTTACTTGCCTCCACTTGTTTTAATGTGTCTATCACAAAATATGTTTCTAATTGCAATGTCATTAGCTGGCATATTAACATTCTATGTTGAGGTGTTTGTACCAATTTTAGGAGTTAGAAATTATTATAAAACTTCTAACAAGGTAAAAGATAAATCTTTATTTAATTATCAATATTCAAAGCTTTTAGTTAGATCTTAAGACAGATTTAATACAAACTACTATTCGTTAAGGATTTTTATCTTCTAGAATCTTTTGAAGTTTTTCTTTCAAAGACTTAATAAAATCTTTATAACAAACATCATTACTTTTTAAATGTAAATCTATTGTTGATATTTTTAACGTAAAATCAGGGAGTTCTGTCTTAAGGGTTTTTAATTCTTCATTTTCAATTTTTGCTTCAAATCGTGGATATAAAAGAATACATTTCTCAGCTTTATAATACTGACTATAGGCAAACATCTGATATACATCACTTTGAGAAACTTGCTTTTGAGATGAGTTATAGTCTGATCTAATATTCTCTATAAGCTTATACTTAGTATCTAGCACTATTTTTGAACCATCTTTTTTCTTGATGCAAATATCAGGTTTCATTGTAAAATTAGCTGAACTACCCTCATCAAAGATTTTCTTCTGTGGACTTTGTGCTTTGATATTGGTTATGTCAAAATCACTTTTGTTACTATCTAAAATCTCAAAAACTGCTTCTTCAAATAATGCGTTCATATCAAACATTATTGAAAATGTATGATTATCGTTAGTTGTCAACTTTGGAGAATTCCCAAAAAGCAAAAGCTTAGCTAGGTTAAAAACATATTCATATTTTTGATTTAATCGAGTGAATTTAACTCTGTTACAAATATTAGGATTTGTAAATCTTTTATCATCGACATCTGTCAAAAGTTGATCGCATTTTTGTAATATTGCAAAGCTAGATTTTGTAGATGATATACACTTTTTGATAGTTGCTTTTAGAAGCTGATTTAAAAGAATATTTGACTCGTACTCATCATAGTTACAATAGAATTTTGACTTATCTATATAATTATGGCGAAGATGTTTTGTAAAATTGATTTTGCCTTTTACAAATTTAAGATTATCCTCTTGAGCAACATAATTTCTACGATAGTCATTTTGCAGCAACTCTAATAAATTATCAGCAAAAAGCCTAATAAAAACTTCTAGCATGCTATCCGTATGCTTACATAATTTAGCTAGCTCAACTTCATTGATTTTTAGCTTTTTAGTCAGTTTCAAAAGATACATTAGGCCTGTGATATTGTCATTTATAGAGTTATCACTCGGCTCTTCAACTCCACTCAGCGACCTATCTGAAGAAAAAACTTTTGGTAAAACTTGGACCAACTGTCCACCTAGAGAGATAACTCCAACATATTGCTTAGCTTTAATACCTTTTGCAGTGTATTTAAATGGTTTGAAGTTTTGCTGTTTCTCTAACCACTCAAGAGTTTTTATAGCATTACTTTTCCTCAAACACTTTGAATCACTAATATCATCACACCATACTAACTCTTGATGTTCAAATATAGTTTTAGCATTTTTCAAACTCATAAACCATTACCAATCTTTACTTTTAGCTAAGCTCCTAAGCAGTTAGTAGCTCTAAGCACCACTGCTAAAAGTCATCCTATGGCTTGACCATAGGATCCATTCACAATCTCACTATGGATTCTACGATCAAGTCGTAGAATGACACATTTTTATTCACCTTCAGCCTCTGCCTTTTCACCTAGTGAGCTATCAAAATCTTTCCCTAGTTGAAACCAATAGTCATACTTAGTTTCTTTATTAGAGTTCTCTAGTAATTTTTTGATATTAGTTATATCTTTATATTTTTCATGCTTCTCAAATTTTTCAGAATTTAAATTTTTACTACCCAAAACCAACTGTATCTTCTCATAGTCACCATAAAAATACTCTTCAAGCAAAGGTATTATTTCATTTTGCATAATTGTTGGGATATCTGCTTCACTCTTACCACAGAAAAAACTATGCCCTATTAGATGATCTTTATCTAAAAGTATTTCTATTCTTTGATTTAATTTTTGCAACAAACTCTTACATTCTGAATTTTCCAATATTTCTGGATCTGGCAACATCTCAACAAAACCAAAACGACGACGCAAAGCAATATCTAAATGAGCGATACTTTTATCAGATGTATTCATTGTGCCAATAATATATAGATTTGGCGGTATACCAAAATCTTCTTTTGAATATGGTAGTTTTGTTTTTAATTCTGTTTCTTTATTGCCTAATCGTTTATTTGATTCTAAAAGAGTAATTAACTCACCAAAAATCTTTGAAATATTCCCTCGGTTTATTTCATCGATGATTAGGTAATAGCTTTGGTTGTTTTTATTCTCCTCTTCAAAGATATACTTAATAGCTGCAGTATAGGCACCAGTATGTTGATTTATTTGAAAAGCATTACTATTTTTTCCAAAATAACTCTCTGCAGTATCCTGATCTGCTTTAAATGAATTTAAATCAACTCTATTCCTATTAATATACTCCACAAACCTATTTATACATTCTCTAAAAAGCATAAATTTTTTAGCATTTTTATCCTCCAAACAAAGTGTTTCACTAGTTACTTTAACTACCTTATATTCTGCTCTAGTAGCTTTTAAAACCTGTTCTTCATGAAAATCTATCTGTTGAGCGCTGCCACAAAGTTCCTTAAATATACCATCTTGGACATCATACTTAACATCTCTATCCTCTGGTATTGGCTTAATCCCTTCTATAAAATCTTCATACGCAAAAGATTGATGAAAAGTTACAAATTTCACTCTGCCTTGATCTTGAAGCTCTTCATACTTTTCATCTATATTATCTGCATCACCAAAAGCATGATTCACAATAATACTTTTTGTATTGAAAGTCTTACCTGTACCAGCTGGACCATATAGGATTATTTGTTTTTTATTGTTTAGAAGTTGTTTTGATTTCTCTATCATTTCTTTATTAATCATATTTATATTTATTGTTTGTTCTAAACTTTCAACACCTCTCATAATATCCCTACACTTGTTACCAAAATCATTATCTAGTTTTTCTAAACCATCTAAAATATCTTCAACTATTTTCTCATCATTCAAGTTATATCTTTTTTTAGATACTATTAACCAATTATTCAGACCTTTTTTAGATGTATTTTTTAACTCATAACTATTCTTCAGTGAGTCATTCAATTGATAGTAACCAAACAATCCATCTTTTATTTTTTTCTGTAAGTCCTTACTTTTTTCATTATTTTTGCTCTCTGAATGTATTTCGATTTGAAATATATTGTCTTTTTCTATATATCTAACCTCATAATGTAACTCTCTAATACCAATCTTCTCAGAGCCATCTCCAACCCATAAATAACTTGCATTTTGATATTTTTGATGACAAAAATTACTAAGGTTTTTACTTTTAAGCTTATTATTTATCTCAGACAATATTTCAATATAGCTTTTCATTACTTCTAAACTCCACTCAAATTAACTGTACTATCCTTAGATTCTATGGTCAAGCCATAGAATGATTGCTTTTATACTAAACCCTAATACATATCTACAATCATCATACTACTAGGTCACTGAGCAAATTCGAAGTACAATCGTAGTGTCCAAAATTAAAATATAAAATCAAATCGATCACCTTTAAAATACTAGCATATTTTCAATACTTCACCTATCAGTGAGAGAGAGTTTTAAATGTTAACCTATCCAAACCACTAAAACTTTCCATCCTAGTGGTTGATACTGTTTATTCATCAAACTAACAAACTTATTTTTCGCCTGTTTAATATACTTTTGTGAAGAGGCTACATTATCTGTAAGTTTTTGAACTTCTTTATATGCTATATTTGCCAGATGATTATCAGGATCAGTATTTATAACCCCCAATCTAGGTAGTATCTTAAATGTATACGCTTGTCTACTTAATTGCTTAGTTTTATCAAAATCTATTGTAATTGATGTTACTTTTGGTGGTTTAACTCTTAGTGTTATAATTTTATCTTTTTCATCGATTTTAATATTAGCTTCATCAATATTTGTCGATAAAGTAGCAGATGATTTATAGCTATATTTTGCAGTATTTTCTACTAATGTACCATTATCAGAGACATATAAAGAATTACCACTAACTGTGACTTTTAATGTAGATAATTCACCGATTTTTTGAATGCTAATAACTGTTGGAACCATCTCATTATCTTTCTTACTTGTAACGAATGATGCTATGATTATCAGTATTGCGATAATGAGGGTATATTTTAGAAACTTAGACATCTATCTACTCCTCTATAGAAAAAGTAAAGTTAGAATAATCAATATTATCAGTATCACTACATATCGCATTTTTTGTTACCTTTGTAATTTTTCATATTCTTTTGACTTGACCTGATATTTCACCCATATATAGCGTTCCATTACATTTACTCACAAGAATATATACAAATGCCATTTTAAACCTTTCTTTGGATTCTATGGTCAAGCCATAGAATGACAAATTTTTATACTAAACCCTAACACATATCATATCCATCAGTCGTCATACTACGGCTCCGACCGTAGTATCCAAAAACCAAAATATAAAATCAAATCCATTATAAAATACTATCATACAAATCTAACCATTTAGGATTAAACTCATTTATTAAGTCTAGTTTCCATTTTCTCTGCCAAGTTTTTAATCTTTTCTCACGATAAATAGCGTCTGTTATATTGTCGAACTGCTCATAATATACTAGCTTTTTGATATCATACTTTTTTGTAAAACCATCAGCATAACCTTGTTTATGTTCGTAAACTCTTTTGACTAAATTTGATGTTACACCTATATAAAGCGTTCCATTACATTTACTCGCAAGAATATACACAAATGCCATTGCTAAACCTTTTTTGGATTCTACGATCAAGTCGTAGAATGACAGTTTTTTATACTAAACCCCACTCAAACTAACCGTACTACCCTCAGCTATTAGTCTACTGATATCATTAACAAATTTATAAATAGAAAAAGGCTTTTGTAAGTAATCAAACTTACCATCAACATCATCTAGAGAAACTGTTATTTCTAAAGTATTTTCTTTATAGCTATCTGAAGATGCAATATTTGTTTTTAGATTATCTAAAACTTTTTTAAGGTTTGTAGGGTTCAGATTTTTACTTCTAAGATTTAGCTCAACTTTACTAAAATTATCATCAATATATTGAGATATTGGCTGAACCTTATCAACACTTAGCTTATTACACTCTCGTTGAACATCACGACTAACTTTACCCTCAACTACAACAATATCATCAACTTGGATATTATCTTTTACTAAGGCAAATACATCTTCACCGACTAAGCAATCAGCTCTATCAAACTCATCATCAATATTAATAATATACAGAATTCTTCCTGTCTTGGTTTTTCTACGGATAGCTGGAGTTATCATACTGGCAATAATTCTCACAGAATTACCATCCATATTTGGCTGTTGAATCTTTTGCAGATCACTAAAGCTAACATGATTACGCCAATGACTCTCCTCATCAATAATATGCCCAGAAAAATACATACCTAAAGCTTTTTTCTCATTAATTAACAGCTCTTTTAGGTTCCATTCCTCAGATATACACTCTCTTTCTAGCTCAGCATCAGTATCGCTCTCTTGCTCTGTAAAACCAAATAAATCATTTTGACCCGCTGCTGCCATATCATTGACATAACCAGCATTTTTGATAGCTTTTTCAATAGAGTTAAATGCTGTAGCTCTATTTCTAGAGATATCCTTAATAGCTCCTGCAAAACATAGTGCTTCGAGTGCTTTTTTATTAACTTTACGTAAGTCTACCCTACGTGTCAGATCAAATATTGAACTAAATTCCCCTCCAGCCTCTCGCTCTGTAAGAATACTTTTAATAGCCTCACTGCCAAGTCCTTTAATAGCTCCCAAACCAAGTAAAATTGTACCCCTTGAAATAGCTATACAGTCATAAACACTTTTGTTCACATTGGGTGATAAAACTGTGATACCCATATTTTTACAATCTAGGATAAACTTAACTAGCTGGTCAGTATTACCCATATCCCCAGACATAAGAGCAGCCATATACTCATCAGGATAATGAGCCTTTAGCCAAGCAGTTTGATAAGCAATTAGAGCGTACGCAGCGGCATGAGATTTGTTAAAACCATAACCTGCAAAGGCTTCCATTTGGTCAAATATTTCATCAGCAAGACCAGCCTCAATATTATGATATTTAGCAGCACCCTCTTTAAAAATTTTACGCTGTTGCTCCATCTCTTCTGGCTTTTTCTTACCCATCGCTCGACGTAGCAAATCCGCACCACCAAGAGTATATCCAGCAAGCTTTTGCGCCATTTGCATTACCTGCTCTTGGTAAACTGGAATACCATAAGTCTCTCTTAGAACTTCCTCTAATAATGGGTGTAAATATGTAGTTCTTTTACGCCCATGTTTACGATCAATAAATGTTGGAATATTTTCCATCGGACCTGGACGATATAGTGCCACTAGGGCGATAATCTCCTCAAAATTCGAAGTGCCAAGATCTTTGACAATCTGACGCATTCCTTGTGACTCTAACTGGAATATACCCGTAGTATTACCAGCTTGTAAAAGCTTGAATGTCTTCTCATCATCTAAGGGAATATCTGAGATATTTAAAGGAATTTCATTATTAGGTCGTTTAGCATTAATACTTGTAATAGCATTTTTGATAATCGTTAAGTTTTTTAGTCCCAAAAAGTCAAACTTAACAAGACCAACATCTTCAACATCACCTTTATCAAACTGAGTTACAATATCTCCACCCTTATCTTCACAATATACAGGGGCAAAATCAGAAATTTTTGTTGGTGATATCACGATACCTGCTGCATGCTTACCTAAACTACGTGGTAGACCTTCTAGTTTTTGGGCTTTCTCAACAATTTCAGCAACATCTTCATCTGCTTGCATTTCATCATATAGAGGTTCACCTTCATGGAGAATCTTTTTAAATGTCGTACCAGGAGTTTCAGGGATAAGCTTAGCAATCCTATCGCCAAAACCAAAACTTTGACCCATTACACGCACTACATCTCGCACTACACCTTTAGCCGCCATAGTACCGTAAGTTATAATCTGACCAACACTTTGTTTACCATATTTCTGCTCTACATATTTGATAACTCTATCACGACCTTGAATACAAAAATCAATATCAAAATCTGGCATTGATACCCTTTCTGGATTAAGGAATCTCTCAAAAAGTAGCCCATACGGTAAAGGATCAATATCTGTAATAAGTAATGAGTATGCCACTAGTGAACCAGCACCAGAACCACGCCCTGGACCTACTGGGATGTCATTTTCTTTTGACCATCTGATGAAATCCTCTACTATCAGGAAGTAGCCTGGGAATCCCATATCACAGATAATATCAATCTCTCTTTGTAATCTATCTTTATAAACTTTTGTAATATGATCATGCTTATCTTGCGGCTTATTTGCTAACACTTTTTCTAAACGGTTTTCTAAGCCTTGATAGCATAACTTCGAGAAGTATTCTTTTTCAGTTAAACCATCTGGAATATCTACGGTTGGTAGGCAAGGTTTACCTAAATCAAATGTCACATTACAACGTTTTGCAATCGCTAATGTATTATCAACCAAGATAGGTAAAGAACCAAAAGTCTCATACATCTCATCTGCTGATTTTAGATACTGTTGTCGTGTAAATCTTGATTTACGTGACTCATCAAGAATTGTAGTTTTTTCGTTGATACAAGCTCTAATCTCATGAATATCATAATCATCAGATTCCATAAATACTGTAAGGTTTGTCGCAACTGCAATTAGATTATGTTTAGTTGCTAATTCAAGAGCTTTTTCATTATATAAACCTTCATTTTCATACCCTAGCTTATGAATTTCGATAATATAATTATCGTGCCCAAATATAGCTATATTTTCAGCAATAATCTCTTCAACTTTAGCACTATTTTTAGCTAAGATTGCCTTTCCAAGCTCTCCATTTTGACCACCATTTAAGCATATTACGCTTTCTAAGTTAGATTCTTTGAACCAATCTTTAGGGATAAGTGGTATTGAACCTAGTCTATCTGCTTCTTGATATGCTCTTGATACTAGATCAACTATATTTTGGTAGCCATCGTTATTTTCAGCTAAAAGGATCAAATCAGAAACGCCTAGTTCAGTATCAATCTTTAGCTCAACACCAAATATAGGTTTAATACCACTACCTAAGGCTTGCTTATAAAACTTCACTGCAGCAAACAAATTACACACATCTGTAAGTGCTATCGCAGCAATATTTTTATCTTTTGCACGAGAGAAAAGATCTCCTAAACGTACCGTACTATCAACAACAGAAAATCCCGTATGGACTCTAAGATGAGAAATCATTATAGATATATTTTATTTTATGAACTTAGCTACAAATATTACTATAAATGGCTTAGAAAATCATATCATTTACAATATTAACGATTTTTATAATTATTATAAAAAACTCTTAATTTTTTCTATCAACTATAAAGACTACAACAATCTTTAACAAAAGTGCCAAACCAAAGCATACCCATAAAGCTAAAAGTATTAAGTGATAATTTGACATCTCCACATGAGCTTTTACAAACCCCCATATAGACATACAAAATCCTACAGAGAATGTCACCATAGCAGCTGCTGTACCATGATTTTTAGTAATATCACTCATAGCAGCACCGGTTGCTAATGGTACGAAAAATCCTAAGAAATAACATATTAGCTGCAATGATATTACAGTACTATATAATGATACCTTTAAAAAGCTATATAAAATTATGAATATAAAGGCAAGTACGAGAACTCCAAGCCTATAACGTTTTTTGTGTACAGCATCAGCTTTCATCCGAAAGCTAAGTATCCCTAGAATATAAAAAACTGAAGCTAATAAAAATATAACCGTAAAAACATTAATCGATACATCTAGCTCATCTACCAATAACCCTTTATAAGAACTCATCAAGACACCGAGATAAAAAGAAAAAAGTAATGCAGCAATCATAACATTCAACAAGTATCTAGGTTTTGATAAAGCATGGACAAAGCCATATAAGATTTCTGATACTGGAATTAAGATCTGATTTTGAGCATCTATCCTTAGTATATTAATAGAGAAAATAAATAAAACCACTTCTATTAAAGCCATCGTAAAGTAAGCAAGTCTCCATGAGATAGGTATTAAGCACAAAACTAAATAAGTACTCACAATTGGAGCGACTATTATTGTTATAGATAATATTGCATATGCCTTTTTCATCTGAGTAATATCATCAGCATTACGTGATATTAAGGCTCTAGCAATAGATGAGTAACACCCTGTTCCAAGTCCTAAACAAACAAAGCCTATATATAAAATATGAATATTATTTGCTATACCCAAAATTACTAGCCCAGTTATTGATAAACTCTGCGATAAAAATAGTACTTTCTTTGCGGTAAATATATCCGAAAGAGTTGCAAACAATATCGCAGAAAGACTAAACATAAAAAATGATAAACTCATCGCAAGTTGAGCCTCATCTTCAGAAATATCTAGACTAGCTGATAAAGTAGATATTAATGGCATTGATATAGTTAGCGTCATATAACCAACATATGTTAGAAAATATGCTAATAAATTTTCTCTTTTCGTATTTCTAAACATATTTGTATTTTCTTATTTAAAAAGAACACCTATAAACTGCTACTTTTATATTAAGTTTGCAGCATTTATAAAGGATTATCGTCAGGAATAATCTAGCAACAAATTTTACTATAAAATAATCCAAAAAGTCACATAACTTTATAGTAATAATATTTATACAACGGAGCTAAACTTTTTTATATTTAATTTCCATATTCAACTTGATAATCTAAAAAGAATTGAATACCTCAATTAATTATTTTAAACTCACTAAACATAACAGTTAAGATATAAACCATGTCGACAAACAAAAGATATACTCTTAGTTTAAGGAGTATCGAGGATAATATTTTTAGTCCTTTTCATAATATGTTTATTTGCTTACATTAAACCTTTTACAACAGCCAACTATTTATCTAGTAGACAGTTTAAAACTTTTGAATATCAATCATTAGGATTTCTAAATAAAAATCAAGTTTCAGGATTTCATAATAAGACTCCTAGAGACTTATTTGCTAACTTCTACTATAAATCTTTGAGCTTATGGATGGGGTCTCATAAATACTACTATGATGTAATTAACTGTATTTCACCCCAAACTGTAAAAATAAATGATTACACAATTAGTGAACAAGATATTAATATTGATAAAATGCTAGTAGCTCTACTTAAAACTGATTTTAGGCTTAAAGATGTTCCAAATAATACAAACACAAATAAGTTAAGCCTAACTCTTAGAAAAGGTAGCGATAAGCAGACTTTTTACTTAGCTAAAAAAGCCAATGGCGACTGGTATTTCACTCAAGAAAACTTCACAAATCCTGAAACTCTTAAAAAATTTGTTGTTTACAAAAAAGAGAAAAACTCTACAGAAGACAATATAAGAAATATCTCAATGCCTATACTATCATATATGAGGTTTGTTTTTGGAGTGAATCAAACATATAAATTCGACACCCAAGATGCTCTTGATATTATGAACCTTGAATGGATTCCTCAAAATATACGAAAGAATTATGCATCCTTTATCGCTTTTAGTATGGATAAGGTGTTTGAAAGCGCAAAGATTACAATTAGAAATATACCTGGTGAAGTCTTACCTGGTAGTAACCTAGTAATGATATACACCTCCCCATTATCTGGAAAAAGTATATATTTAGAAAATATACAAAATACTAAGAAAAATAAGGTTTTTGATAATTGGATCTTTACAAAAGACTCTCAAATTAACGGTGTTGAAATTTTCTTAAACGACCTAAGCAATAATATACGAACACCTATTGGTAACAATATAAAATATTCACTTTGGGAGAATATCCCAAGCCTTCTCAATAAATATGGTCAAATTGTATATATAATGATCATATCTATAATCTCGGCAACCATTTTATATTTAATCTACAAATTATTTTTTAAAATCTTAAATCCTATTTTTAGAATTCTAGGAAATATTTTTGAGAATAAAGATTATAAAACTATCAAAAAACTCACTATTGCAACATCGTTAATAATATCCATATATCTTGCATATTTCTTCTTCTTTAACTCTATGATAGTTTTTGAAAATGCTTGTTACTATTTTGATTTAATATTTAGAATTTCATATGGCATCATAATAATGTTTTTATGTTCTGAGATCGTAAATGTTCTATGTTCATTTATTATTTCATCATATAAAAAATCTCAAGACCCAGACAAATCTGCAAGGTTTTCCTTTGCTATAATTATTGCTAACAAAATCATCAACCTTATCATAATACTTATTATCACTGGATATATAATAGAGAAGCTTGGTATTGATATGTTCCACTTTTTAGCTGCTCTTGGTATTGGTGGACTTGCCATAGCGTTAGCCGGCAAAGATACAATCGAAAACCTTTTTGGATCAATTATTCTAGCTGCAGAGAGACCTATCAAAATTGGGGATTGGGTAATAATTAAAGATCAGCAAGGAATAGTAGAAAAGATAGGTTTAAGAAGCACTATTATCAGAACTTTTGAAGATTCTGCTCTGATAATACCAAACTTCGCATTTGTTACATCACAAATTAATAATATGGGAGAAAGAAAATATCGCAGATACACAACTATGCTTGAAGTTGATGAATCCACCCCAACAAATAAGCTTAAGTCATATGTAAATACCTTAGATGAATTAGTACAAAACACTCCATATATGCGAAAAGATGGATACTATATAAGAGTAAATGATCTAAAACCGGCTTCTATCGAAATATTAATATATGTATTTTTTGTCTCTCAAGACTGGGGAGAAGAGCTAAAACAACGTGAGCAGTTTATAATAGATATATTAGATATTGCTGAAAAAATGGGAATTAAACTGGCTCCATCACAGAAAGTTCAATTAGACAAAGATACTCATAAAAATAAATAAAAAATACCTTCTAATTCACCATTCATTATTAATTAATTTCTAACTTATGCTATCATAATGTATTTTAAATAATTGGCATGCAAATTTTCTATCTAAGATTACAAGCCTTTAAAACAATGAATACAAAAAAACTTTCACTAGTAATATTATCTTTTTTAGTATTACCTCTAATTGCAAATGCTGATGAATCTGTAGCAACTATAGACTCACATATAGACACTGATGCCAAAAAATTAGATAGTGATACAAAACATGTTGAAAAAGATGCAAAAGGTCTTTATAAGCTACCTAAAAACTACTACAACATTAATGATCTTGATGATGTTACAAAAAAGACATTTAAACCTATGGCATATATTAGTGTTAATGGTGGTTGGGGACAGCAAACAAATATGGCTAAAGGTGGAGCAACTATAGTAGCTAGCTTAGGCTATAGATTTACAGAGTCTTTTGCCCTAGAATTCGTTTACCAGAACTTCTTAGTTAGTGAGTATAATACAACTCAGAATAATAATTACTTTGCTGGTGCTGCTAAATATTATTATAAGATAAACAATTATATAACAGCCTACGCTGCTGCTGGGCTCGGTCTTGGTCATACAAGTATTAATGGAATAGAAAATCAACAAAATGCTCCAAAAGATTATTTAGCAACAAATAACACTTGGGGAGGTTTTGCTGTATTTCCAGTAGGTCTAATGTTTCCTATCAAATATGTTGATAACCTAAGTCTTAAGGTCACATACACATATACAATTTCTTTTTCAGGAGACTCACAAAACTTTGTAACTTCAGGTTTACAGTATTCTTTTTAAGACTATTTTCTAAAACTCTGTTTTTCAGATATTTTATAATCTAAGTATGTACTAATATGATTCTTCTTATCTTTAAAGACAAAGTTGTTATAAACTATCATATACATTAGTACTTTTCTTATATAATGCCTGGTCTCTCCAAATGGGACATTCTCTATCCAAATTGGTGCTGGAACTTCTTTTTCATTTAGCCATTTAGCTACATTACCAGGTCCTGCATTATATGCAGCTATTCCAAGGACTGTATTCTTATCAAATAACTTCTCTAAGAAATATAAATTTGCTGTACCTAACTTAATGTTATTCTGTGGAACAAATATTTTAGTATTCATATCTTCAGACTTACTTCCAACTAACGAAAGCTTATATTTTTTAGCAATAAACTTAGCTGTAGGCTCAGTAACTTGCATCAAACCTTTCGCACCAGCCCAAGATCCTGCCTGTATATCAAACAAAGATTCTTTACGCATTATAGAAAGCACTAAATCTCTATCAATACCAAATTTCTTAGTATTCTCATTAACAATATTTATAAAAGCTTTAGGGAAAAGCATATCAATATTATTATACTTACCAATCACTGCCATATTAAATATAGCTGCATAATACATATTATTATCTTCAGCTAAACGAGCTAATTCTTTAATCTCAGTAATCTGATTTGCTTTTAGCTTATTTCTTATACTCCAGCGCCATATACTTGTAGAGTCTTTATATTGACCTATTTGATACAAATCAATTGCTTGCTCAACTGTATCTTCAGAAAGTAGCTTTTTAGTTTCAGTATTATTTAGCTTATCAGCTGTAACATTGCCAAAATTATAGGGTTTATCTAGTTTATCCGAAGCTAAAAATGAATAATAGCTTAATGGATCTTGTGTTAAATCTTGATATATTTCTTTGGCTTTTGATGTTTCTCCTTGCTTATCATAACTATATGCTAACCAATATCTCCATGCTTCTTCTTGTTGAGATTTTTTTGGTAATTGATAGTATGTTTTTATGTAGCTTGCGAAATCACTATTATATAAATCTACTCTTAATAACCATCCCCAAGCTATACTATCCAAATATTGTTTATCGACTTTTGCTAACCATTGTTTTGCTTCAGGTGACTGTGATCTTGCAAAATCAACAGCAATTGCAGAAATACACTCTTGTTTAGTTTTTTTGCTCAAATATCTTTTATTTTTCAAACTATCCCATATCTTTGCATAATTTGAGGCATCTTTATTAATAAGATCTTTTGAGACATCTACAAATACCTGATTAAATCTTCGATAGTTATGATACTTAGCTATAAACTCATCTAGCTTAGTAGGATTTTTCATTACTTCTTGCCATGCAGTAATATAGTTAACATAGTCATCATTATTTTTTACATAAGTATTTAATAACCATAAACTATCATCAAATTTATTTGCAAATGCTAATGTATAAGCTTTATTTGTTAAATAACTTTTGGGTTTATCATCAGACTTATCCCAATATTTTTGCATTTCTGAACAACCAGATGGCATATACACACGATTTTGCCAGATCTCTCCATACTCATTTAATGCTTTAGCTTTATCGCCTGACTCATACTCTGCTTGCATACTCCAACATTTTCCAGAGATTCCCAAGTCTCCTTTATAGTATTTTTTAAAGAGTGTCCAATCTTGTTTTTGTCCATAATATTGAGCTAAATCATCATAAAGCCTATCTTGCCAATATTTATTGTTATCTTGTTTAAAATACGCATCGATTGTCGATTGATCAAAAATCTCTGGATCACTACTAATCTCTTTATATTGAAAATATGGATATATACTTGTGCCTTTAAGCTTAGATTTAAGATAATAATATGATTTATAATTTTTAGCTTCTAAAGCTTTTAACGCTTGCTCTGAAATCTGAGCTTGCTGAGTAGTAAGACTATATCCAATACTTGCAGATAAAACCAACAAACAACTTGTTACAATTTTTTTATTAATCACGATAACTTAATTATTTAGAAATTTATTTTGCTAAAAATACTAACATTATTAAAGCTAAAAAACTAACCATTCTAAATATAAGCTAATAATTTATATTTAATAATCTTTATTCACCATCATAAAATCTAATTGTTTTCTATATAAAATATTAAAAATTAGTACATTTGTCCCTGGTTAGATTACAATTATAGAAATAGATATTATTTATTAGTTTTTGAATATGAAAAATAAACTTAGCCTAGTTACTATATTTGGCTTAATATATTTAATTTTAGGAATTACCTTTTACTATAATAAGCAAGATAGTTACTATTTCTCGATATCCACACAAACAAACAAAAAGATATCGAAAAATATAGATATTAAAACTATTGCTAATTTAAACTATCTGCAATATAACCACGCCTCATCAGTAACAACATCGGGAGATACACTCTTTGTAACTTGGTATAGCGGTGATGAAGAAACAGCTCCTAATACAAATATCATGCTCGCGACTGCTAAGCAAATAGATGGGCATTGGCAGTTTTCGAAAACAAGATCTGTTATGAATCGACAAGAGTTTCAATCTATCTTTAAAAAACATATTCATCATTTAGGTAATCCTATTATATATGCACAAAGCAAAAAAGTATGGCTAATTTTTACATCATCTACAGGTGGCTGGGTTACATCTTCCTTAAATATTATGTACTCAACAGATCTAGGTAAAACTTGGAGTACTCCTAAGATGATAATTTCATCACCCATTATGAACTTTAGTACCTTAACTCGAGGTTCTGCTATTAAATTAGATAATGGTAATTTCGCTGTTCCAGTATATAAAGAGTTTAACAACCTAAATGGAAGATGGTTTATTTTTAATAATCACGGACAACTTATAGATGTCTCTGAAATGACTAATGACGGAGTAAATCTACAACCCACAGTAGTGCCTCTATCAAAAACACATGCATTAGCCTTTTATCGACAAATGTATAGTTCTATTAAAAAAATTTATACAAACCAAACATCTAATAGTGGACAAACTTGGACTACTGTAAAGCCAACAGAACTTAATAATCCAGACTCCGGAATAGCTGCCATAAAAACAAAAAATGGCATACTTCTAGCTTATAATGATGCTAGCCATGGTAGATCAAATCTTAGCTTAGCTTACAGATCCGATAGTTCTAAAAGCTGGCAAAACATCTATACATTCCCTAATAAGGCAAAAGGAGAATTATCTTACCCTGCTTTTACTTTTTACAAAGATAGTATCATTTTATCATTTTCAGATAAGTTAAAGAAAACAATAAGAGTTGTTGAAATAAAAGGAGAGGAAACCAATGCTTAACTATTATAATCTTCTAGCAACAAATCTTTTTACAATATATATTTTTCTAAGGCTGTTTGGCTTTTTACAAAAGAAAATATTAATAGTAATTACTATTATTTTATTAGCCTTAAATTTGGTAAGCGTAACTTCTAATAATGAAACTATATATTATTTTATTTTAGGTGTAACAAACTATTTTAGCTTTTCATCATTCCTTTTTTTACTATTTATAATACTATCTATATTCATAAACAATAAAACTACTATCTTTTCATATACCAGCCTAGCATTTTTACCTATAATTATTGTCTTTTATGGCTTATTTTTTGTATTATCTTATAAGCTTTATGATTTTGGCTATAAGCCATATATTGTTGTACCTTTTATTTTCATATATGCATTAGTTCTATTGTCTATTTCTAAGAAATTTGTGCTATTTAACATCATTATTGTTATATCATCTGCAATATTCTTTACGAATATATTACAAACTAATATTTGGAACTATCTGCTTGATCCAACATTATTAATAATTTGTATTATTGAAATAATCACATGTATGATACATCTAAAGAAAAAAGATAAAATCATCAAATATTACTAGAGGCTATTTCTTAAAGCTAAGCTTATTTGACAGCTTAGTCTGAAGAAGATCACTTAATCTTATATTATTATCCTTTAGTACCAAATTATCATAAACCACCATATTAACTAAAACATGTCTGACATAATTTCTAGTCTCAACAAATGGTATATTTTCTATCCATTGTTTTGCAGGTATTTCTTTATTCGTTAACCAATTTGCTACATTTCCAGGCCCTGCATTATAAGCAGCTATACTTAAAACTATGTTATTTTTAAATAAACCTGCCAAGAAATCTAAATTAGCACTCCCAACTTTAATATTAATAGTAGAATTATATATTTGCTGCTCTTCAAAATTAGTTAACTTATATCTTTTAGCTATGAAATTTGCGGTTGAATCTGTAACTTGCATCAAACCTTTTGCCCCTACTGAAGAGCTAGCATCTCTATAAAATAAAGATTCTCTTCGCATAATAGCAAATATTAATGACTCTTCTAAATCATATTTCTTTGATTGTTCACTTATAAGATCAGTAAAAGGATTAGGAAATAACAGCTCTAGCCGACTTTTGATTCCCAGCATCCCCATTGCAAAAATTGCTTGATAATGCATTTCATTATATGATGCTAGTTCTGCTAGATCATAAATCTGAAATCTATCTTTACTATCAAACTTCTGTCTTATAATCCAACGCCACAACCTAGTAGAATCTTTATACTGCTTAGCTTTATATAAAGCTACTGCTTGATAAGTATTATGATCTTTTAATAACTCAGAATATTTTGATTTAGATATTTCAATGGCACTTTTAGACCCCAAATCATACGACTGACCTAGTGCATCTGCTGATAATAACACATAATAATCAAAACCTTTTTTATCAGCAAGTTCTTGATAGATAGTATTAGCTTTTGACTTATAGCCATTTTTAGCATAGCTATATGCTAACCAATATCGCCAGACATCCTCTTTCTGTAAATTTTCAGGTAGCTTTTGATATGTTCTAATGTAATTATTATAGTCTGAATTATACAGATCTGCTCTTAATAGCCATTGCCAAGCATCATTAGTATAATATTTAGAATCAATTTTCAAAAACCACTGCTCTGAGGTAGCATCGTGATTTTTAGCTAAGCTAATAGCTATAGGTAACATTGCCTGATTATAAAGCTTAGTATCTAAATATTTTGTGTTTTTTAATCCCTGCCAAATTTTTGCATATTTCTGCGGATTATTCTTTGTTAGATCATCTGATATGTCTATCAAAACTTCATCAAATTTTGGATAATTATGATATTCGGCAATAAAGTTATCTAAATTTTGAGAATTATCTGTGGCTTCTTTCCACGCATTTATATAATCATTATATGATTGTTGCTTAACATGCTTATCAAGTAATACTAGAGCATGATCAAAACTATTACTAAATGCAAGAGTGTAAGCCTTCTCTACGACACAGTCTTTACCTTTATTTGGATAATCCTTCCAATACGTTTGAATATCAGTACACTCATAAGCTGAAGGAGTTTCATCCTGCCAAAACTTAGTAAAGTCGATAATTGCTTTTTGTCTAAATTTTTCATCTTGACTATTTTGAGCTATCCAACATTTTCCATCTGTTTCTAAATTTCCATCATAGAATTTTTTAAACATTTCCCAATTTTTATTTTTGGCATAATGAATAGCTAAATCATCACATAAGGCTGATGCCCAGTATTCATTTTGATGGCTATTAATATAGTTCGTAATTTGTTCTTGTGTGAATATTTCAGGGTTTTGGGATATTTGTTTATATTTAAGGTAATTATCCAGATTAATTGTTTTTAGATTAGGTGTAGCTTGTGAATAGTTATTTTTTTGCTTTAATTGCAATTGTTCAAGCTGCTTTTTTACACTATCAATTTGCTTATCTGTTAGACCATAAGATAAGATACAAAAAAAACTAATACTAAAAATAACAACTTTTTTAAAACACAAATTTATCTCCTACTTATAACTTCTCAACCAAATTTAAAACAAAATTAGCCGATTTTTGAGCCGCATTTTTAGCAAACTCATCAAAATCTTCGGTAGCATCACCATCTGCCGTATCTGAAATACTCCTTAAAATCAAACTAGGAACATTCATTTCGTTACACACAAGGTTAACACTCCCTCCTTCCATTTCTATTGCTTTTGCATCAAATTCTTTAACCACAAAATCTTTTCTCTCAACTGAACTAACAAACTGATCTCCGGTTGCTATAATCCCTGTATGAAGATTAAGTCCAAGATCTTTTGCGACCTCTTTTGCATGATCTAAAATAAAACTTGAAGTTTTAATTTGTACTTCAGATATTGGAATCTTACCATAAGGGTAGCCAAACGCTGTAATATCGACATCATGTTGTACAGTTGCAGTTGCAGCAATCATATCACCAACTTTTAAATCTTGTAATCCACCAGCAACACCTGTAAATAGCAAAACCTCTGCACCAAAATGTTCCACCATTATTGTTGCGGTCAAACTAGAGAATACCTTGCCAATCTTACTATATGCAATAATAAGCTCTTTATCTTTATATGCTGCTAAATAATATCTATTATTTGCATACTCTACTGTTTCATAACTATCCAACTTTGCCAATATTGGTTGGATCTCAATTTCCATAGCGCCTAAAATTGCTATTTTTTTCATTACTTATTAACCTTCTATCTCTATTTTTGTTACTTTTCTAAATCCTTGCGGTAAAAGCACTCCACCGCCAGAAGGCTTATCAGTTAAATATGTTTCTATATTTTTACTATCTATGCGTATAAATCTCTTACCAGCACTTAATATAGCTTCCTGTTCTAAGCTTAATAGTTCAACAAACTTTAGCTTATCTTTTTTATCAAGCTTAATAATAGATTTACCTTTACCTTTCTTGAGTATAGCAAAATTAGCAAAATCTCGTATAACTGTTCTACCATTAGAACTTACACCCAGCATCTTAGAATTTTCATCAAATGGTATAAATTTAAGTACATCATCAGCATCAAAAATATTCTTACCAGTAACTTTATTTGTAACTAAATCCTCTGCTGGGATGACAAAACCTTTACCACTAAGACTAGCAATTAAAAAATGTGACGCTGCATTAACAAATTCCATATTGATGATTTCATCTTTTTTATCCAAAGGAATATATGTAGTTATATGCTCACCATATCCTCTAGCTGAAGGAAACTTATCTATATACATAGAATAAGCTTTACCAAGTTTTGTGAAAAATACCACTTTAATATTACTATTGCCCGAAACAGCAAGAAAAGGCTTATCTTCTGGCTTATAATTTAGACCTTTAGGATCAATATTGTCACCTTTAGCACATCTAACCCATCCTGCTTTTGACAGAATCACCGTTACTTTTTCACTAGGTATTAGATCTTTTTCTTCTAATGCTTGAGCCTTTTCAGCTTCAATAACTTTTGAACGTCTGTCATCACTAAACTCTTTTAATATCTCTTTAAACTCTTTTTTCATTAAGTTTCTAAACTTAACTTCACTATTCAAATAGCCTTCTAAGAGCTCTTTTTCTTTTAGAAGCTCATGTTGTTCTTTTTTTATTTCAATTTCTTCAATTTTTGCTAACTTGCGCAATCTAATATTTAAGATAGCTTCAGCTTGGATTTCTGAAAGAGAAAATCTATTTTGCAGCTCTATACTAGGATCATCATAGTTTCTGATAATATCAATAACTTCATCTATATTTAAAAATGCTATCAGCAAACCTTCCAAAATATGCAAACGTGCTAATACTTTATCTAAGCTAGTTTGTAATCTTCTACGTAAAGTTTGTCTACGGTAGTCTAGCCATTCATTTAAGATATCTAATAGGTTTTTAACTTTAGGCTTATAATCCAAACCTATCATATTCATATTCACACGGAAACTTTTCTCAAGATCAGTGGTAGCTAACAAATGCCCCATAATCTTAGTGATATTCTTCTTTGTAGTCCCTGAATATAAAACTATCTTAACTGGCTCTTTATCATCTGATTCATCTTGAATATTCTTAATCCAAGTAATTTTTTGTTGTTTCAACTGATTAGCTATTTGCTCCATCACAGAAGCGCTTGAAACTTGATGAGGTAACTTTGTAATTATGACATTACCATGATTATCATAATCATACACCGCTTGCTGCCTGATTGATCCTATACCAGACTTATAGACCTCAGCTATTTCTTCTCGAGAACTTATTATATTTGCACCTCCTGGATAATCTGGAGCTTCTATAATTTCTAAGATATCATCTATTGAAGATTTAGGGTTTGATAAAAGATGTAAACAAGCATTCATAACCTCTGTAATATTATGAGGCGGGATATATGTCGACATCCCCACTGCAATACCCATAGCACCATTTAGTAAAATATTTGGTACTTGTGCAGGTAAAAGCTTCGGCTCATCCATTGTTCCATCAAAATTTTTGACCCAATCGACTGTGCCTTTTTTAAGCTCATCTAGAAGAAGTACCGCATACTTTGATAAACGTGACTCAGTATAACGCATTGCAGCAAATGATTTTGGATCATCTATTGAGCCCCAATTACCTTGACCATCAATGAAAGGATAACGATAAGAAAAATTTTGAGCCATTAAAACCATTGCTTCATAACACGCACTATCACCATGAGGATGATATTTACCTAAAACATCCCCCACCGTACGAGCAGACTTCTTATATTTTGATAGATGACTTAAGCCAATTTCACTCATTGCATATATGATGCGTCTTTGTACAGGTTTTAAACCATCTGATATATGTGGTAAAGCTCTATCTAATATTACATACATTGAATAGTTTAGATATGCCTGCTCTGAAAATTCTCCTACAGATTGCTTATTTTCTAAACTTGAGAATAGATCCATATAGTCTTATGAATATTTAATATTTTAATCAAATTATATATTAAATATTGTAGTGATGCTACGACTCAAGCGTTAGGTCACATATAGATTCTATACTTTCATATCATCTATCTTTTTAATAATAGCTAAAACTATATTTTCTTAAATAAGCTAGTTGATTATCCTATTATATTTAATATAGAATGTAATCAAGTTGATGTTTGAAAGTATTAGTTGCTTTTAATATGGAAAATTTAAGATCTTTTTGTAATACTCTTTATCCTTAATTATCACACCTATTCTATTTGGTACTTATTTTGCTAGATATTACTATGCAAAAAGTACTTATCGCAACTAAAAATTCCAAGTAAAACAAAATAACTGTAATAGGTATATTATGATAAACAATCAACAAAACAACAAATATAAATACGGAGAAAATCAACCAGGAAACAATTCTGTTTCTTATCAAGACTATCCTCAACTACAAGAAATTAAAAAGAAACTACCACTACGCGTATTAAGTGAAGATGATTTTAAACACTGGCAAACTTATGGTTATGTAGTCATCAAAAATGCTATTTCAAAAGAAGATGCTAAACAAACTGCCGATTTCCTATGGGAGTTTAGCGAAATGACTCAGAATGATAAATCAACATGGAAACCAAACAAAACTGTATATCGAATGCAAGAGCTTAATGGTAGTGGTATGCTTGAGTGCTATCATCATCCATTATTATGGAACAACCGTCAGAATCAAAGAGTATATGACGCTTTTGTAGATATTTGGGATAGAGAAGATTTATGGGTTACTATTGATAGAGCTAACTTAAGCTTACCAATCAAATATAATCAAAAAAACTTCAGTGGTTTTTTACATTGGGATGCAGATTCAACATTAAAACCTCTGCCTGTAAATGTGCAAGGTGTACTAGCATTAAGTGATACAACACTATCTAGCGGTGGCTTTCAATGTGTTCATGAGCTATTCAAAAATTTCTCAGAATGGGAGCAACAACAACCAGCCGATAGAGACCCATTTACACCAAACATAGAAACAGTTCCATATCCAGCGAAACCAATTCTTGTCAAAGCTGGGGATCTTATTATTTTTAATGCAATGTTACTTCACGGCATTCGCCCAAATACATCGGATGATGAAGTAAGATTAGCTCAATACATATCAATGACTCCTGCAGAGCCAACTAATCAAGCTATTAAAAATTGGCGAGTTAAATCATTTGAGGAAAAAACAGCTCCTGATGGTTTTGCTTTTGAGGGCGATCCAAGGGAGTGGGAAAAAAACAAATACTCTCCTGCTAAACTTAATTCTCTAGGAGAGAAGCTATTAGGACTTAAAAATTATTAAAATCTTAAACCTATGTAATTTACATAGATTCTTCTCAAACATTAAGTTAATAATCTTTTAAAGATTCTTTTTCCGGTGATAAGCTATTGTTTCTAGCTCTTTTGAAAAAACAAACTTATTTCTTCTAAGAAAGTCCAATGTTTTTAATATATCTGTAAATCCAGAAAGAATCCAAGCTTGAATAGTATAATCAAAAGTCGTTTTGGATTTTAGATATCTACTAACGCCAGAGCGACATTCTTGTGTTAAAAAATCTGTAGCTGGGAATTTTATCGCGATAAAACCTCTTTTGTCATATACAGCTATTTTTGCATAAGCTCCAAGGCTTGATATCTGCTCTTTTATATCTTTAAAGTCTTCCCACGCTAAGAGAGTTTTCTCAATCGACTCCTTTTCAAGAAAACGTACAGATTTTGAATTATAATTCTGCTTTAAGCTATATGACTCCTCTTTAAGTTCACTATATTTATCAAGAAGCTCTTTATAGCGTCTATTTAAAGTTAAGTTTGATATTTCTAAGCTATCATTTCTATTAGATAGCTCTACTTGCTTTTGCTTAAGCTTTTTAGATTTTTCAGAAACCAGTTGATCTATATATTTTTTTAAATTACTACGCAAACTAAAAGCTATTTGATTTTCTTCAATCAAGTGCTCTTTTAATGTCTCTTGGATAATAGCTAATAACTGATCACAAGGTTTATCTTGAATTGGTTGATCTTCTAATTCAGCCTTAGTAATAGCATCTTTCTTATCTTGCTTATATAAAGTAACTTTCTCGACCAAATCAATAATTGAAATATTACCACCAATAAGTTTTCTAACTTTATTAACAGTAATTTCTTCATTTTGTGACTTCAATAAATCACATTTTTGATTTACAAGCTTTTGTGTTACTTTTTGTGACATTTTATATTTTTTCTTCTTCTCTTAAAGTCAAAACTTCATAACCATCTTTTGTTACTAGAATAGTATGCTCCCATTGAGCAGAAAGAGATCTATCTTTAGTAACAGCCGTCCAGCCATCTTTCAAAACAGAAACTGCTCTTTTACCAATATTTATCATTGGTTCAATTGTAAAAATCATCCCTTCTTCAATTCTATCACCAGTGCCAGCTTTACCATGATGCATAACATGAGGAGGCTCATGAAAACTTGCACCAATACCATGGCCACAAAAAGCATCGACTATTGAGTAACCAAACTTTTTAGCATGCTTTTCAATAACTTCACCAATATCACCAAAATAATTACCTGGTTTTACTACTTCTATGCCTTTCCATAAACATTCATGCGTAACTTCAACAAGTTTCTTAGCCATTACCGAAGGTTCTCCAATCATAAACATCTTACTTGTATCACCATGATAGCCATCTTTTTTAACAGTTACATCAATGTTTAAAATATCACCTTTTTTTAGCTTTTTATCAGCAGGAATTCCATGACAAACAACATGATTTATTGATGTACATATAGATTTAGGAAACCCGTGATAATTAAGAGGTGCTGGATATGCATCTTGTTCATTTATAATATAGTCATGACATATCTTATCTAATTCTGCAGTTGTAATGCCTTCTTTAACATATGGAGTAATCATCTCTAAAACTTCTGCTGCTAATTTTCCAGCAACACGCATTTTCTGTATTTCTTCAGGTGTTTTTATAATTATTTCACTCATTTCACTAATACTAAATTTTCAAAAATCTAAGCAACTATTATAAACTATCATGCAATGAATATATAGATATTAAAAAATCACGCTAATTTCATTAAACAATCCTTACTACTATTTGCATATATAAAAGACTGTTGAATTAATATCCCAAATTGTTAGATATATTTTGTAAAATACAGATGTTACAGATATTAGTAT
>NZ_JAWUZH010000021.1:0-37002 GCF_036281795.1 Francisella sp. 19S2-4 | reverse complement strand
GCTCTTTGTTCTGCTTGCTCTGCTCTTTGTTCTGCTTGCTCTGCTCTTTGTTCTGCTTGCTCTGCTCTTTGTTCTGCTTGCTCTGCTCTTTGTTCTGCCATTATCAAGGAATTTAACACAAAGCCATCAAATACATTTGGTGGATATTTGAATGAATCAAGTAATTCAGAGTGTTCTTGTGCTACATAAAACCTGTTGAGTCCATCAGCATATGCAAATGTGTAATCTGACTCAAGTAGTATGTACTCCCAATCTTGATAATTTTCTACTTGACTCATAGGAAGTGTAGCTTCGATGACAACAATCCACGGGCGGTATCTCAACCAATCATTTCCTAAAAGTGCTTGCTTTTCATAGCCCTCTATATCAATTTTTAAAAAATGAATATCTTTATTTTGGCAATGTTCTTTGAAGACTTTATTTAATGTTGTTACTAAAGTTTTTGAAGAAATATTATTCCATCCAGTTTTTTTATGTTCCTCTACAATACTTTTATCAAGAGATGAAAGGCCAGGATTATCACATAAATAAATATCAATTTCACCTATAGAGTCACTTATAGCAACTTTTAAGTTGATATCTCTTTCTCTTTGAGCTATATATTGATTGTGAAACTCTGGGTTTGGCTCAATATTTATTCCATTCCACCCATTTTCATAAAAATGTCTTGTCACAGAGTCTAAGTCTGGAGACCAAGCTCCGACATCCACATAAAAACCATCTTTAATATTTTTAAGAGCTCTCCATAGCACTACATCTTCAAAATTTTGTGCGTAAGTTATCATACTAAGCCCTTATTTCAATCTTTGGTGGTAAATAGCTTATTCCAGCAAAAAAATCATCTGGGTTAATGACTTCAAATACTAACGCTAGATCTCTCCACTCATAGTTATCTTCAATGTGAGCATCGTTTTTTGTCAGCGCTGTTTGTACTGAGTAACTTCCAACACCTAAGTTGGCTTTAAAATAAATTTTATATTCAATGTATCCAGTAGATACATCATATAATATTTGTTTTGTATGAAATGTATTTGTGCCATATATTACTTGACCTACTCTATCCTTTATACCGTAGCCAAGCACTAGTTGCTCTAATCGTTTATTAACTTTGACTTTTATATCAAAATAAACATTTTCACCAACAAATATCACTTTTGATTCATTGTTTTTACTATTAATCATTTTTATATCATCAATAACAGCATCGCCATTACCAGATATAGTCTGCTCTTTACCTGATTCATGCTGCTTAATTTCAATTTTTTGATCTTCTTTTTCAGCAATTATTGCGTTGTAGTAGTCAAATATGGCTTCAGGATCACCATCTTTTATAATAGAACCATTATTTAGCAATATAGCTCTGTTACATAGTGCCTGTATCGCAGACTTGTCATGAGATACTATCAGTAGTGTGGTACCTTCTTTTTGAAATTGTTTAATCCTATCAAAACTTTTATGTTGAAAGTAACTATCTCCAACACTTAACGCTTCATCAACAATTAAAATCTCAGGTCGAAATGCTGTCGCAACTGCAAAAGCTACTCGCATCTGCATCCCACTACTATACACTCTAACAGGTTGGTCAAAATATTCTCCGATTTCTGCAAAGGCCTCGATTTCATCCATTTTTTGTAAAATTTGCTCAGTGGAAAATCCCATCATTCCTGCGGCATGAACAACATTATTTCTTCCAGTTAAATCTGGATTAAACCCCATACCTAACTCTAACATCGCAGAAATACGTCCATTAACAGTAATTTTTCCTTTACTAGGAATTAATGTTCCTGTAATAAGTTTTAATAAAGTAGATTTCCCAGTACCATTAACTCCTATAATGCCAACAGCTTCACCTTTATCAACTTCAAAGCTAATATCTTTCAAAACCCATGTAGCTGAATTAGCATGAGCCTTAAAACCAAACCACCTTGCAAACCTTATCCACTCGCTTTTATATGAATAAAAAGCCTTACCTACATTTTCTACCTTTAATAAACTCATAATACATCCACCATCTCTGCACTAGAACGTTTAAATAAAAATAGTGCAAATGCTAATAATAATAAAGAAAACAAAGTTATATAAAGTAAGCTAAAAAGATGAGGCCTAATGCCATAAACTAGTACATTATGATATGCATCTACTATAGAATACATAGGATTAAGGGATAACAACCCTCTATACTTCTCTGGAATAATTGTCTCAGGATATACGATGGGAGTAAACCAAAACCAAACCTGTAGTACAATAGGAATAAACTGCCCAATATCCCTTAAAAAAACATTTATAACACCGACTATCATACCCAAGCCGATACCTAGTAACACAACGACAAATGTAAGAGGCACTAACCAAAATATTGTTAAGTTGAAGCCATGACCCAACAAAAAGAAAATAATTGTCACTGCAAGAAACAGTAAAATATTATTTATTACTGCAGATCCTACAGCTATACATGGCAATACAATCTTCGGGAAATTCATTTTTTGTAATACACCAGCATTTGATGTGAATATATTAAGCCCTCTTGATATAAGCTCATTGTTCAAATTCCAAGCTAAGGTACCTGCCATAAGATATATTGCATAAGCATATTTATTATCAATATTGGGTAATTTTGCAGCCAATACATTTGAAAGTATTAACGCATATATCAAAACTTGTGCCAGTGGATTAATAATAGTCCACAATCCACCCAGTTTACTTCTAGCAAAAGCAGCAGACAACTCTCTCTTTATTGAGCTTATTACAAATCCTCTATACAGATAAATACTTAATAACCATTGCTTCATATATCAAACCTTTCAACATCATTTTCATTAATATATCTGCCAGACTGTATTTCTATAAATACTAATGGTATGGAGCCAATATTTTTTATACTATGTTTTTGCCCAATAGCTACATACGCAGTTTGGTTTTCAGTTACTAATTTACTTACTCCATCCACACTAATTTCAGCGGTACCTTCAAGTACTGTCCACTGCTCATTTCGATGAAAATGGCGTTGTAATGCTATCTCCTCACCTGGGTAAACTAACACTTTTTTAACGTGAAAAAGCTGCTCTTCAATTAATATATCATGATATCCCCACGGTCTAAAATTACGTTTATGCTGAACAAACTCTCTACGTTTTTGTTTCTTTAATACTTCGACAACCTTTTTCACATCTTGAGTTTTACTTTTATCCGCGACTAAAATAGCATCTGCGGTCTCTACTACTATCAAATTATCAACGCCTACTGCGGCAAGTAAACGATCATGTGACCGCAAATAACTATTTTTCACATCATTAGTAATCACATCGCCAAAAACTACATTACCATAAGTATTTTTCATAGAAATATCATATAAAGAATCCCATGAACCAACATCTGACCAGCCGCTTTCTTGCATAGGGATCATACATACATTATGTGCTTTTTCCATTACTGCATAATCTATAGACTCAGATTTAGATTCTCCAAATAACACCTCATCAAAACGTACAAAGTCCAAATCTTGTTTTAACTCTTCATAAGTTTTCTTACATGCACTATAAATCTGAGGTTGCAATTTCTCTAATGCTTCTAAATAAGATTTTGCAGTGAACATAAACATCCCACTATTCCAATAGTATTCACCACTCTCAACATACTCCTTAGCAACAGCTAAACTAGGCTTTTCAACAAACATATCAACTTCATAAACACCTCCTGTTGCTTCAATTCCCTGCTTAATATATCCATAGCCTTCATGAGGGCAAGTTGGAGTTATTCCAAAAGTTATTAAAGAAGAGTCCTTAATAACTTTTTGCTTTGCTCTACGGATAGCATCATGAAAAACTTCAATATTATCAATATGATGATCTGCAGCTAAAACCAACATTATACTCTCAGGATCTTTCTGAAATAAAAAAAATGCTGCTAAAGCAAGTGCTGGCGCTGTATTTTTAGCAAGCGGCTCTAAAAGAATATCTCCTTTTTTACCTAACTTGCGAAAAACTTCAGCAACTTGGAATCTATGACTCTCATTACAAACAACAAGAGGAGATGAAATATCATCAACATTATCTAAACGTTTAATCGTATTTTCTAATAGACTATGTTCGTCAATCAAGCCTATAAACTGTTTTGGAGATGCTTCTCGAGATAATGGCCACAACCTTGAGCCAGACCCTCCAGATAAAATAACAGGAAAAATCATCACACATGCCAAATATTAAATTTAATTTTAATAATTTTACTTAATATGCCTAAAAATAGCAAATATAGAAGCTATAAAGTCAAGGATTTAACTTATATATCAAACTTCCAAAAACCTTATTTATAAAACCAATTTTTATAGCTAAAAGTTTAATAAAAGGATTAAATGCTCTTGTAAGATATGTCTTTTTACCTATACTTTTTCTATATTCTTTAATAAATTCAGAAGTACAAAAGTATCTATCATCTTGTGGCATAAAAATACCGCCAAATTCATTTTCAACTATGTCCTTTAACCCTTGAGATAACTTGCCAATATGTAAAACACTCCGCTGATTTTCTATATATGGAAAAATAAAAGCATACTTAGCTAGTTTAACTAATTTAGGATAGTTCCCTTTTGATCCCTCACCATATATCATCGGAGGTCTTATAACAGCAATTTTAAAATTCTCACCCGCTAGTTCAGCAAGTCTTTTTTCTGCTTGGAGCTTACTATCACCATAGAAATCATTAGGGTTAGGCTGAGAATTTTCATCTATGACTTTAGTCTTTCCTATAGGAGCACTATCACCATAAATAATAATACTACTCATAAATATAAACTGCTTAACTCCATCATGCTTTGCTTTTTGAGCTATGTCAAAAGTTAAATCAGTATTTACTTTATAATAAAGCTCTTTTAAAGAAGGATCTTTTGATGTATGAGCAATCCCAGCAACATGAAGTATAGAATCATATTTTGAAAAATCTAGTTTTCTCCACCCATCATTTTTTAAAGAAACTTTATCAATTTCAAAATCATTAGCACAAAAAGATGCAAATGAATTTCCCACATAGCTGTTTAGCCCAGTTACTAAAACTCTCTTTTTCATTTTTGATCCTTTTTACTATCTAAAGACCCTGTTCCTCCCTCAACAACGCCTTTTTTAGCAAAAACTGAGAAAACTGTTAGAAAAATACATTTAATATCCAGCCAAATACTTTTATTTTTAACATAATCACCATCTAACCTTGCCTTATCAACAATTGGTAATTCATCACGGCCATTTATTTGTGCCCAACCAGTTAATCCTACAGGAACATCATTAGCCCCATACTTATCTCGCTCAGCTATTAGATCATCTTGATTCCATAACGCAGGTCTTGGACCTACAATACTCATTTCACCTTTTAGGATATTTATAATTTGTGGCAATTCATCCAAAGATGTTCTACGTAAAAAACCACCCACCTTAGTTATACACTTTGTAGGATCCTGAAGTAAATGAGTTGGCATATCTTTAGGTGTATCAATATACATTGTTCTAAATTTATATATCATAAAATATTTCTTATTTTGACCAATTCTTTTTTGCTTAAAAAAAACCGGACCTTTTGAATCCAGTTTTATAAGAATGATTAATAAAATAAAAACCGGACTTAAAAGTATAATACCAACTAAAGATAAAAATAAATCCATAAATCTTTTTACAACACTATATATCATTTTTATTACCTATTTAAACTATGGTTAAACTCTGGCACTATTTGTTTTAAAATTTTGACTTGTTCAGACTGCTCACTAGTAAAAAGTTTCTCTAAGTCTTTATTTAATTTTTCAATATCATAAAATGTTTTTTTACCTATGAATATATCTTTATATTTAGTACGTATATCAGTCTCATCAATAAGAAGTTCCTCATAAAGCTTTTCGCCAGGTCTTAAGCCTGTAATTTTTATTTCAACGCTATCCATACCAGATAACTTTTTAAATTGTTTAGCAAGATCAACTATCTTAACAGGTTTACCCATATCTAATACAAAAACTTCAGAATTTTTTGCTATAGCTCCAGCTTGCAATACTAACTCACAAGCTTCTGGGATAAGCATAAAATATCTAGTAATCTCTGGGTGAGTAATAGTAAGAGGACCTCCTTTTTTAAGCTGCTCCTCAAATTTTGGAATCACACTACCGCTACTACCTAAAACATTACCAAAACGAACTGCCGCTAATTTAGTATTTTTAGGCTCGACATTTTGTAAATACAATTCACAAATACGTTTTGTTGCTCCCATGACATTTGTTGGCCTAACTGCTTTATCAGTAGAAATAAGAATAAATGATTCAACATTAGCCTTAATGGCCAAATCAATAGTATTTTTAGTACCTAAAATATTATTTTTTATAGCTTTTGATATATTCTCTTCAACTAAGGGAACATGCTTATATGCAGCTGCATGAAAGACTATATCCGGAGAATAATCACTAAAAACACTTTTTAATGACCGTACATCACAAACAGAGCATAAAATACTTTTTATATTATAAGAAGAACATTCTTCAGATATTTTATATAAATTAAATTCACTATGATCTACTAATACTATTCGACTAGCTTTATATCTCATACACTGTCTAACAATTTCAGAGCCTATACTCCCACCAGCTCCCGTAACCAAAACTATTTTACTTTTTATAAAATTCGAAATAGATTGCTTATCTAAATGCTTTAAATCTCTCGAAAGTAAATCATATACAGATACTGACTTGAGCTGTGACATAAAGCTTTCATCTTGCAAAATATTTTCAAGAGCTGGCATAATTTTTATTTGTCTAAAATCATTTTCAAACCCCCTATATATCTCCTTAACTTTTGAGTTGGCTATACTTGGCAAAGCTATAACTAAAAGATCAAACTTTGTAGATAATAGTTTTTTTTGTAATTTAGATTTAGATAAAATCTTTTTGCCATCTATACTTCTCTTTTGCAAAGAGACACTATCATCAACAAAATATTTAACTCTATATTCTGTAGCACTTAATTCATGAGCTATCTTTGTTCCTGCTGCACCTGCACCATATATGACAGCCACCTTAGTTTTACTTACAGAGCTTTTGTTAGTAATATACCAATAAAAATAAACACATAAGTTTATTAAAAATAAATAAAACAGAAATTCTGAAAATATTAATGAAAAACGAATCTTTCCATAAAAAAATAGAACAACTATAAAAAATACCGGAATATTAACAAACACTTTGCGTAAAAAAGTTTTTTGCGTTGATTTACGCCAACTTGCCATATAATCTCTTAGTAGAAAAAAAGACGTCAAACATCTAAGCACAAGAACAGAAAGCAAAAAATATAAGTTAATTGATTCTTTGAAAATATAAAAAGTCCAACTCACAGTAGTAATAGTCAAAAATATTATTACTAAAAAATTAAGAACTCTTTTATCATAAAAAAACTTCATAGAGCAAATACAACAACCACAAGCTATCATATTATTATATCAGAAGTAATATCAACTTAGCTATATACCACCAATATAAGCCAATATTTTTTTCTGTGAAACTGACTCTATAGTTTTAATATTTTGTAAATACCATGAAACCCAAAGTTCCCTAATCAAAAATCTAATTTTCACAACATCATCACCTTCATTAATTAAGTGTTTGGCTTTAATTTTTTTATCTAATTTTTCTCTAAGCTCATCAACTTCTATTTGATAACCTTTATCCCTAAGCAAATTAAGTTTAGCTTTTTCTAATCTATTTTCCAAAGCCTGTAAATAGTATTTATAACGTTGTAATAACTGAATTGGTTGATATAAATAGTCTTCACAAAAAAGCTCTTCTAATTCCTTCCTAATAGCACTAAAAAGTTGAATATAGTTAAATGGTATTTTTTTAATATCCAGTTTTTTCTCAAGCTGTACTTTATATTTAAATATTTCTGATATAAAAGATTCAACTTTGGTTTTATTTAAATCAAAATCTTGCAACCCTTTATTATAAAACTTTTCAAAATCACTATTTGTATAAGGTAGCTCAGTATCACTAAAAAAACTTAAGTCTATAGCTTTACTAACAATATCATCTTTTGAATTATTCAGCTTTAGTGACATTGATAAGCTTGCTAAGTCGTTTTTCTTAATACTCTTTGATAAGTGATTTTGCAAACGTAATTTAATTAGCTTTTTTAAAGCTTTTTTCATACAAGAATGTGCTTCCTCTATGGTTGCCTTATAAGAAAGTTTCACGCCGTCTTCATATTCTTCAAGGCAATTATATACTTTTACACTTATACCATATTCTTTTATCTGACTATTTTGTTCAATATTACCGAATTCCCAATCATAATAAGTTTTATCATTTGTAGTTTGCTTTGGTTTTTGAACTAAGTTTTGCAGTTTTTGTTTTAAAATATGTATATCTTTGTCTATAGCTAATACTTTACCTTGCTCATCAACAACTTTAACATTCAAAATAAGATGCTTTTCTAGTTCCTCATCTTGCCATATCGTTTCATCAACTATAAAACCAACCATACGAGTAATATGTTTTGCAATAATAGACTTTAATGGCTTATATTTATCTACCTCAAAATCTATTGACTCAAATATAGCTTGAGCATAAGTTGGTACTGGCACACAGTTTTTACGAATATTTTTCGGTAATGCTCTTAGCAAAGCTACAATTTTATCATGCAAGAAGCCATATATTCCCCATTCAAGTACACTAGAATTTATATCATTAAGAAAAACAACAGGTACTGTAACTGTTGCACCATCTCGCTCATCAAGTGGATCAAAATGATATTCTAATGGCAAATGCATATCGCCAATAGCTAAAACATCAGGAAACTTTTGTTGAGTAATTTCCTCCGCACTATGCTGCATGAGACTGTCTAAATCAAAAATAAGCTCTTTTTGTTGATCTTTTGAGATAGTTTTTAACCATTTATCAAAAGTTACTCCACTATAAACATCTTCTGGTATAAGCTCATCATAATGCTCATACATTATTTGTTCATCTACCAAAATATCTTTTCTACGAGACTTATTCTCTAAACTCTCTACCTGATCTATTAGCTTTAAGTTTTGCTGATAAAAATATGCTTTAGACTCAAAATTACCATTCACCAGAGCATCTCGGATGAATATTTCTCTTGCCTCTTGTGGATTTATTCTTGAGTATTGAACAGGTCTTTTTGAGATTATTTCTAATCCATAAAGTGTAACTCTTTCATTTGCTACCACAGATTTTTGTTTTTTACTCCAAACCGGCTCATCATAATGTTTCTTAACAAGGTGTTTAGCTAAAGCCTCCAACCACTCAGGCTCTATTTTTGCAACATTTCGCGCATAGGTTTTTGTCGTCTCAACAATTTCTGAAGAGATTAACCACTTTGGTTTTTTCTTAAACTGTGATGATCCAGGAAATATAAAAAACTTTAGTCCTCTAGCACCTAGATACTCTGCATTTTCATAATTAAACCCAATATTACTCAAAAAACCACTAGCTATTGCTTTATGTAAATTTTCATAACCTAACTCTTGATTAGAAGATAGTTTCCACTTAAATCCATGAATTACTTCAATAATTTGTCTATAAATATCATTCCATTCATTAAATCTGATCGGTGAAATAAAGTTCTTTTTGAAATATTCTTTTTTCTCTCTATTTGAAAGTTCTTTTAAATCACTATTTAGCCTATTAGCTAAATTTAAAATAGCAATAAAATCAGAAGATTTATCTTTATCAACAGCATGCTTCTCATCCGCCTTCTGTTGAAAATTTAACGGTCGCTCGCGAGGATCTTGCACGCTCAAAAAACTAACAATGGAAACTATTTCTCTAAGAGTATTTTGTCTATGACCTTCTATAACTATTTTTGCTAATTTCGGATCTAATGGCATAATAGCCATTTTCATACCATCTTCTGTAATCTTAGGTTTTGAATAGTTAAGCTCTGAGATAGCTTGTAACTCAAACAAAAGTTTAAAACCATCTTTAACGAATCTAGAATCAGGAGGATCTATAAATGGAAACTCTTGAATACTTCCTAATTTTAAAAATAGCATCTGCAAAATAACTGATGCTAAATTCGTTCGCAAAATTTCAGGATCTGTATACTCTTTACGAGAATTAAAATCTTCTTCACTATACAGTCGTACGCAAACGCCTGCAGATAACCTTCCACAACGACCAGCTCTTTGATTTGCACTAGCTTGAGATATTTTTTCTATAGGTAAGCGTTGTACCTTGGTACGATAACTATATCTACTTACTCTTGCCAATCCAGAATCAATTACATATTTTATGCGTGGTACAGTCAACGATGTTTCTGCCACATTTGTTGCTAAAATAATTCTTCGTATCGAGCCTTCAGGATTAAAAATTTTGTTTTGATCTTTATTTGATAGTCTTGAAAATAATGGTAAGACTTCTGTAAATCTAAGATCCTGCTTATTTAAGTATGCTAGTGTTTCATGAATATCTCTTTCTGTTGGCAAGAAGACTAAAACATCTCCTCTACCTAACTCATCAATTGCATATAATATCCTCTCTTGCATTGAAAATGTGTCAAAATCTTCGTCATTTTGATAACGGATCTCTACTGGATATGTTCTACCACTAATTACAATTTCTTTAGCTTTTTGAAAGTAACTTGTAAATTTTTGATGATCTATAGTTGCTGAAGTTATAATAACTTTTAAATCAGGTCTAAATGGTAAAATCTTTTTTATACATCCTAGAAGAAAATCAATATTTAGACTTCTTTCATGAGCTTCATCAATTATGATAACTTCATACTGAGATAAAAACTTATCATTTTTTATTTCAGACAATAATACTCCATCTGTCATTACTTTTACTAAAGTATTTTCAGATGTTTGGTCAGAGAACCGTATTTTAAAAGAAACTTTTGACTGATCACCTATTTCTGTAGCTACTCTATTAGCTATAGATCTAGCAGCTATTCTCCTTGGTTGGGTATGTCCTATTAACCCTCTCTTATCTAGTCCTAAATCTAAACAGATCTTAGGTAGTTGTGTTGACTTACCAGAACCTGTCTCACCAGCTACAACTATTACCTGATTTTCTTCAATAAGCTTTTTTATATCCTCAACTTTTTCCGCAACAGGTAAATCTGGATAAGTTATTTTAGGTAAGGTTTTCTGACTTGTTTGTTTAGCTAACTCTTTAAGTTCAGTAAATAAATTAGAATCTACATCGCTTTTTTTCAAAAGAGATATATATTTACCTCGTAATTTTGTTGGAATATTATCTAATAGATTTGATATTTGAATTTTAGAATTAGACATTAAAGAAATATTTTAATTACATAATTTAGATGTATTTTAACACCCCATAATTAAATATTAAAAGATAAAGAGCTATATCTTAGCTAGAATTGAATTTAAAGTTTTACTTGGACGCATTACATCATTTAATTTAGTTTTCTCTGGATAGTAATATCCACCAAGATCAACTTTTTTACCTTGAACATCTATTAGTTCTTTAACAATTTTATCTTTATTCGCTAATAACTCAGCATAGATTGGCTCAAATTTTGCTTTTAACTCAGCATTACCTGTTTGCTCAGCCAAAGCTTTTACCCAATAAAAAGCTAAATAAAAATGACTTCCCCTAGTATCAAGCTCACCAACTTTACGACGAGGTGACTTATCATTATCCAAAAACTCTTGGTTTGCTTGAGCTAAAGCTTCTGCTAAAACTTTAATCTTAGCATCTCTTGTCTTAATAGCTAAATCCTCTAACGAAGCACCTAGAGCTAAAAACTCACCTAAAGAATCCCATCTTAAGTGATTCTCATTAATAAGTTGCTCAACATGCTTAGGAGCAGACCCACCAGCACCAGTCTCGAATAATCCACCACCCGCTAAAAGAGGTACAATTGAAAGCATCTTAGCTGAAGTACCAAGTTCTAATATTGGGAAAAGATCTGTTAGATAATCTCTTAAAACATTCCCCGTTACAGAAATAGTATTTTTACCCGCTTTCATTCTTTTTAATGAATACTTAGTCGCTTCAATAGGAGATAAAATTTGGATATCTAAACCTGTAATATCATGATGAGTTAAATATTCATTTACCTTTGCAATCAAGTTTCTATCATGCGCTCTATTTGAATCTAACCAAAAAATAGCTGGATTTTGTGTTATTCTAGCTCTATTTACAGCTAATTTCACCCAGTCTTTTACAGCTATATCTTTAGTCTGACAAGCTCTCCAAACATCACCTTTTTCTACTTGATGCTCAAATATCACATTACCATCAGCATCTATAACTTCTACTTTACCATCTGCTTGAATTTCAAATGTTTTATCATGAGAACCGTATTCTTCAGCTTTTTTAGCCATTAACCCAACATTTGAGACATCTCCCATAGTAGCTACATCAAAAGCACCATTTTCTTTACAGAAATCTATAGTCGCAGCATATACTCCAGCATAGCATCTATCAGGAATCATTGCTTTCATATCTTGAAGTTCACCTTCCTTATTCCACATCTTACCAGATGAGCGAATAGCTGCAGGCATTGACGCATCAATAATTACATCACTTGGCACATTAAGGTTTGTAATTCCTTTATCAGAATTAACCATCGCAATATCAGGTTGTTTAGCAAATACTTTTTCAATATCTGTATTTATTTTATCTTGGACATCTTTAGGTAGCTGTTTAATTTTCTCAACAGCATCACCCCAACCATTACGAGGATTTACACCTAACTCTTTAAATTCTTTAGAATATTTTTTGAAAACATCTTCAAAGAAAATCTCAACTGCATGGCCAAATAATATTGGATCAGAAACTTTCATCATTGTTGCTTTTAAATGAAGAGATAATAAAGTTCTTTCTTTTTTAGCTTTCGCAATTTCAGCTTTATAAAATTCTCTTAGCGCTTTTACAGAGATCTTAGTTGCATCAAGAATTTCTTTTTCCTCTAAAGCTAAACCTTCTTTAAGAACAGTTTGAGATCCTTTAGGACAAGTATGTACTATTTTGACAGTAGTTGCTTTTGGTGCAATATATGATTTTTCATTTGCATAGAAATCATTACTAGACATACTAGCTACATGAGATTTTGAATCTTTTGACCACTCACCCATTGAATGAGGATGTTTCTCTGCATATCTTTTAACAGCATCAGCTACTCTACGATCAGAATTTCCTTCTCTTAGTACAGGGTTAACTGCACTTCCTAAAACTTTTGCATAACGAGATTTAATCTCTTGCTCTTTATCATCTTTAGGCTCAAATGGGTAGTCAGGAATTTTATAACCTTTTGACTGAAGCTCTTTAATAGCCGCAGTTAATTGAGGTATTGAAGCACTAATATTTGGAAGCTTAATGATATTAGCATCTGGAGTTTTAGCCAAATCACCTAATATTGCTAAATCATCAGAACATTTTTGATCATTAGATAGATAATCATCAAAGACTGCTAATATACGTGCAGCTAATGATATATCTTTAGTTTCTAACTCAATTTCTGCCGTTTTTGTAAAGCTTTCAACAATTGGTAAAAAAGATCCTGTTGCTAATGCTGGAGCCTCATCTGTAAATGTGTAAAATATTTTATGCATAAAAAAATCTCCCTATAGATAGAATTTCATCTTTCAAATACTAGCATAAAACTAGTAAGTATTTAATATTTCTATAATTTTATCATCAGATCTTGCCACTACAGCAAAATCATTATGCTCGATTATTGGTCGCTCTAAAAGCCTAGGATTTTGAGCAACTATCTCAATAAGTTGACTATCTGTAAGCTCTTTATCTTTGAAATTTTCTTTCCAGATATCCTCTTTAGTACGAATGATATCTTTTATGGAAAGTTTTAATTTTTTAAGCAAAGATACTAAATCTTTCTCTGATAAAGGATCATCTAAATACAAATGTGTATCGTAATCTATATTACTTTGATCTAAAGTTTGCTTAGCTTGTCGAGACTTCGAACATTTTGGATTATGATAAATTTTCATAACAATACTAAATACGCTATTTCTTGTTAATATGCATAATTATAAATGAATTGAAAAAGAAATGATAAAAAAGTTTCACCACAATAATTACACTAAATAAGAAACACTCGCATTAAAATAATTTAACTATTTACATAAACAAATTCGTAAAAAAGATTTGCTGGTAGGATTAAATATCTAATATAATGAATTAATAAGAAATATTTTATAAGTTAATTGCCATAAATGCAGGAGAATTATAGAGGGTTAATAAAAATTCAGTAAGTAATAGGAGATTAAAAATGCCTAAACCATGGAAAGAATACTACCCCAAGGAAGTAAATCCTAACATACGCATACCTAATATCACTCTAAATGATATGCTTAAAGAAACAACTGAAAAGTTCTCCTCAAAAGAAGCTCTTTCATGCCATGGTGAAAAACTAACCTTTAAAGAAATTAGTCAATACTCTGATCAATTTGCTGGATTCCTACAAAATAAATGGAATATCAAAAAAGGTGACCATATAGCAATTATGTTACCTAACATATTACAATTTCCTATTATAATATTTGCCCTAATAAAATTAGGTGGTATTTTTATAAATATTAATCCTTTATATACAAGTCGAGAAGTAAAAGGGATACTTAGGGATTCTAAAGCGAAAGGAATTATAGTTCTTTCATCGTTAGCTCATAACGTTGAAGCTATTGCTGATGAGTGCGAAGACCTTAAATATAAAATGGTTACAAGTGTTAGTGACTTGTATCCATCTCCTAAAAAACAACTAATTTCTTTTGTAATCAAATATATTAAGGGCATGAAGGATCGGTATTCAAAAGATAAATTTGATACTTTTGTTAATGCCATAAACTCTCAATCTAAAGCTGATTACTCAAAAATTAAAATAAGTCCAGATGATATTACAGCCTTACAATATTCTAGTGGTACTACAGGAACTCCTAAAGGAACGATTTTATTGCACCGAAATATTGTTGCTAATATATATCAAATAAAAGCTTGGACTGAAGGTTTTTCAATAGATCCTAGTGGACATATAGTTATAAATGCTTTGCCTATATATCATATCTTTAGTCTTACAGCCAATCTGTTTCTCTTTTATTTTTCTGGAGCATTCCAAGTTTTAATACCTAATCCTAGAGATATAAAATCATTAGTCAATGAAATGAGAAAAAATAATTTCTCTACTATTTTTGGGGTAAATACTCTCTACATTGCATTACTAAATAATAAAAAATTTAGAAAAAGTAAATTCCCTAAGTTTGAACTTTCAATAAGTGGTGGAATGTCAACTACCGAAGCTGTTGCTAATGAGTGGAAGCGTGTTACAGGTGTTAATATTAAAGAAGGCTATGGATTATCCGAAATGTCTCCAGTAGTTACTGTTAACTCTTTAGAAGATGCTCCTTTTAATGGTACGGTAGGATTTCCTCTACCTAATACAGATATAAAAATCTATGACGATAAAGGCAAAGAGCAACCTCAAGGTGAAACAGGCGAAATATGGGTTACTGGACCGCAGAAATCTCCTGGATTTTGGAGTCTTCCAGAAATAAATAAAGAGCACTTTACTGATGATGGTTGGCTTAAAACTGGAGATATGGGCTACTTAGATGAGCTTGGTCGCTTAGTAATATCAGGACGAATAAAGCACATGATCATTGTCTCTGGTTTTAATGTTTTCCCTAAAGAAATTGAGCTTGTACTTATTGAAAAAGAAGAAATAGAAGATGCTGCTGTTATAAAAGGGTTATCTAAAGATACAGGAGAAATCCCTGTTGCCTTTATAGTTCTAAAACATGATAAGAAAATAACCGAAAAACAGATATATAAGTATTGTAAAAGCAAACTAGCTCACTACAAGCTACCGAGAAAAATAATATTCATAGATGAACTTCCTAAAAATACTGTTGGAAAAATCGATGTAAATGCATTACAAAAAGAATATGCTGAAAAGTACGAACAATCATAACCAAGTCACCTTCTAAACTAAGGAGCCACAAATGTTCAATAAAATTTACAAGATAGCTAAAAAATCTACACCTAAAATTTCAAAAACTGAACAAACTGCTCTTAATGCAGGTGATAATTGGTTTGAGCAAGATTTATTCCAAGGAAAGCTAGATTTCAACAAATTACATAGCCTTAAGAAATTTGAACTATCAGATGAAGAAAAATCTTTTTTAGCTAATGAAACAAATCAGCTTTGCGATATGATTGATGACTGGAAAATCAATTATGAAGATAAAGATCTAACAATAGAAGCTTGGAATTTTATCCGTCAAAAAGGCTTTTTAGGTCTAGTAATTGATAAGAAATATGGCGGTAAGAGTTTTTCAGCAGCTGCTCACTCTGAAATAGTTATGAAATTAGCTACTAAAAGTGTAACTGCCGCAATTACGGTAATGGTACCTAACTCTTTAGGTCCTGGTGAACTTTTAGTTCATTATGGTACAGATCAACAAAAAGACTACTATCTACCGCGCTTAGCTTCTGGTGAAGAAATACCTTGCTTTGCATTGACAGGCCCTACAGCTGGATCTGATGCAACCTCACTACCTGATACAGGAATTGTATGTTCTGAGGAATATAATGGCAAAAAAACATTAGGAATTAAGCTTAAAAATATTAATAAACGCTATATAACTCTTGCTCCTGTAGCAACACTAGTAGGTTTAGCTTTTCAATTACAAGATCCAGATGAGTTATTAGGTGATATTGGCTCAGAAGGTATAACTTGTGCTTTACTTCCCCATAATCATAAAGGATTAGAAATAGGTAAACGTGGCTTTCCTCTAGGTCAGGCTTTTATGAATGGCTATATAAAAGCTAAGGATGTCTTTATACCTATGGATTGGGTTATAGGCGGACAAAAAATGGCCGGTGAAGGCTGGCGCATGCTTGTTGAATGCTTATCTATCGGTAGAGCAATATCATTACCAGCTTGTGGTACAGCAAATGCTTTAATGTCAACAGTTATTACATCTGCATATGCAAGTGTACGTGAGCAATTTAAAGTTCCTATTGCCCAGTTTGAAGGTGTACAAGAAAAACTAGCTCAAACAGCGGGGCTAGCATATATAGCCAATGCAACTCGTCAATTTACAGTAGCTGCTGTTGATAATGGCATTCGCCCTTCTGTTGCTTCAGCTATTGCAAAATATCACTTAACCGAAATGGGGCGCACTACTATAAATAATTCTATGGATATTCATGGAGGTCGCGCAATTATAATGGGACCTAATAATTATCTTGCTATTCCATATATGGCTACACCAATAGGGATAACTGTTGAAGGTGCGAATATTATGACTCGCAACTTAATGATATTTGGTCAAGGAGCTATGAAATGCCACCCTTATATTCGTAAAGAAATAGAAAGTTTAATGAGTGATGATGAAGAAAGCTTTGTTAGTAATTTCAAAAACCATTTTAAATATATGGCCCTAAATGGTTCGCGTACATTATGGTATGGTCTAAGCGGAGGATTCACAGCCCCTAGCTATAGCTCAAAATTCAAACGCTACTATAGGTATATATCTCATATGAGTACCGCATATTCTTATGTAAATGATATATCAGTTACAGTTTTAGGAGCTGGGATAAAGCGTAAAGAAAGATTATCTGCTCGACTAGGCGATATTATGAGCTATCTATACATGGCATCTGCTGTTTTAAAATATTATAAAGATGCTGGCGAACCAATGAATGATGATATTTTTGTTGACTGGAGTATTCAATATTGTCTATACCAAGCTCAACAAGCTATGCTTGATCTATTTAGAAATTTCCCTAATAGGCTATTTGGTACAAAAATGAAACTTTTTGTATTCCCATATGGTAAAAAATTCAGAAAACCTTCAGATAAACTTGAAGCTCAAATATGTAAAGAATTAGCCGCTAATAATGAAACTCGACAAGCTATGAAAGCCCAATGCTATGTTCCAAATAATGATAATGATCCAACAGGTAGAGTTGAAAATGCATATCTAGCATCATTAGAAATTACTGAAATTAAGAAGAAAATCATTAATGCAATTAAAGCCAAAGAACTCCCTAAAGCTAATTGGTCAGAATGTATTGATGAAGCTATAGAAAATAAAATCATTTCGAAAAAAGAAGCTGCAAATGTCAAAGAGATGCTAACTAAGGTTAATAATATTATTCAAACAGACGAGTTTGATGATTATGCTTTAGGGCCTAAAAATGCTCACCCAGAATGGCAAGAAAAAAGTAACTAAAACTAATTAGAATATCTACTCCCAAGGAGGAAATATGACGGAACTAGAAAAAAAGTTTGAAGAGATGCTAAAGGCTGTTAAAGATGCTACGATAGATTTCAAACCGGATAATAGCCAAAAGTTAAAGCTTTATGCTTTTTACAAACAAGTTAAAGAAGGTGATAACAATACTAAAAAACCATCAGCATTAAAAATGGTAGAGCGTGCTAAATGGATGGCTTGGGATGCTATCAAAGGTATGTCAAAAGAAGATGCTATGCGCGGCTATCTGAAAGTTTTTGGTGATGAATATCTTCCAGAAGGTGAGGATACTAACTTAACACCTAATATTTCTAAGAAACTAGATCCTGCTAAACGAGAATCACAACGCCAAGCTATAGATAAAATAGCTGTGTTAGGAGCTGGAACAATGGGAGCTCAAATAGCCGCTCACTTTGCAAATGCAAGATTCCCTGTTGTTCTTTTTGATTTAAAATCCAAAGATAGTAGGCCAAACGCTATTATTGAAGAATCTTTAGCAAAACTTACCAAACTTAATCCAGCTCCCTTAGGTTCAAAAGACTCTATTAAATATATTACTCCAGCAAACTATGAAGATAATCTCAATCTCTTAGAAGACTGCGATTTAATTATCGAAGCTGTAGCTGAACGCTTAGATATAAAAGAAAGTTTATATACAAAAATAGCAGGACATCTAAAAGAAAATGCTATATTAGCTTCTAATACTTCTGGCCTAAGTATTACAGAACTTGCTGAAGTTTTACCTGAAAATCTAAAAGTAAATTTCTGTGGTGTACATTTTTTTAACCCTCCAAGATATATGCCTTTAGTTGAGCTAATTCCTCATAAAAATACTAATACTGATATTTTAGATAAGCTAGAAACATTATTGGTAGAAAAACTTGGTAAAAGTATAATTAGAGCTAAAGATACGCCAAACTTCATCGCTAACCGTTTAGGTGTTTTTTCAATGCTTGTAACTTGCTATTATACAGAGCAGATGAATATCCCTTTAGAAATAGTTGATGAACTTACAGGCAAAAAACTAGGTCGTGCAAAAAGTGCTACTTATAGAACAGCGGACTTGGTTGGTTTAGACGTATTATCTCATGTAATAAAAACAATGGAGGATAATTTAGAAGATGGTTGGGAAAACTTTTATAATACTCCTACTTGGATACAAAATTTAATTGATAATGGCTCACTTGGCCAAAAGACAAAAAAAGGTTTATATATCAAAGAATCTGATGGTATCAAAGTACTTGATTTAGATACTAAAGAATATCGCCCTTCTGATAAAAAAGCTGATAAAGAAGTTTTAGAGATTTTATCTGAAAGAGATTGGGATAAAAAACTAGAAGGTCTTCGTAGTAGTGATAATCCTCAAGCTCAATTTTTATGGTCAACTTTTAGAGAAATGTTCTTGTATGCTGCTAATCTTGTTGGGAATATTTCAAACTTTCCTAAAGATATGGATCTGGCAATCCGTTGGGGATTTGGTTGGAAGCAAGGCATCTTTGAGATATGGCAACTTGCTGGTTGGCATAAAGTAGCTAAATGGCTAAAAGAAGATATTTCAATTGGTAAATCTCTATCTAAAAACACTTTACCTAACTGGGTTGATGAATTAGATATAGGCGTTTATCAAAATAATAAAGAATTTAGTTTCATGGACAAGGCACTAATATCTCGTGATAATTTAGATGTTTATAAACGTCAACTATTTGCTGATAATATAGTTGAACACACAAGCTCATTATCGACTAAAATACTTTATGAAAATGATGGTGTCAAACTATGGCAAATAGATGAGTATAGCAATATTGGAATACTCTCATTTAAGAGCAAAATGTGCGCTATTGGCGATGATGTTTTGGATGGTATATCTGAGTCTATCAACTATGCCGAAGAAAATCTTGATGGTCTTGTTATCTGGCAAGAGCAAGATATCTTCTCAGCAGGTGCTAATTTAGAAGAATTTGGCATCAAATTTGCCATGAATGGTGAAGCTGCTATCGAGGAAGTTATCCGAAAAGGTCATAGTATTATTAGCAAAAAATTGCGCTATACTAAAATACCTGTTGTAACAGCTGTCAAAGGCTTTGCTTTTGGTGGTGGCTGTGAAACTATCTTACATAGTGATGCTGCTGTTGCTGCTTATGAAAGCTATATTGGTCTTGTCGAAGCTGCTGTAGGAATTATTCCTGGATGGGGCGGATCTAAAGAAATGGCTGTTAGAGCATCACAAGCTCAAGATCACTGGAAAGACTTTGAACGCCGTTATAGAAACCTTGCCCTAGCACAAGTTGCTAAGAGTGCCTATGAGGCTAAAGAAATGGGCTTCTTACGTGAAGATGATATAATCGTTATGAATACTAAAGAAATTTTATTAGTTGCGATTAAGAAAGCTCAGCTTATGGCTTTATCTGGCTATCAGCCACCTCTAAAGCAAAAAGTCTCAGTCTTTGGTGAAACTGGAATTGCCACAATTAAAGCTTTACTAGTAAATATGCGTGATGGCAATCAGATATCTGAACATGATTATAAAATTGCTGAAAATTTGGCAGATACAATGTGTGGTGGTCAGATAGAAAAAGATACTGAAGTTTCTGAAGATTGGCTACTAGAAAGAGAGCTAATAAACTTCAAAGAATTAGCAATATCTGAGAAGACAGAAGCTAGAATGAAACATATGCTAGAAACTGGTAAACCACTAAGAAATTAAGGAGTTCTGTTATGAGTGAAAATGTCTATATAGTCGCTGCAAAACGCTCTGCCGTTACAAAAGGTAAAAAAGGTGGTTTCGCAAAAAAACGTCCTGATGAGTTACTAGCAGATGTGCTTAGAAAAACTGTTGCTGAATCTAATATTAACCCTAATGATATAGAAGATATAGTTGTTGGCTGTGCTATGCCTGAAGGTGAACAAGGTCTTAATGTAGCTAGAATATCTTCTCTTTTAGCAGGACTTCCTAATAGTATCCCTGCTTTCACAATTAATCGCTACTGTAGTTCTGGTTTACAGTCAATTGCCATTGCAGCTAATGAAATAGCACAAGGTAATATTGATGTTGCTATTGGTGCTGGTGTTGAGAGTATGAGTATGATTCCATTCGGTGGAAATAAAATGTCTTTTAGTAAAGAGGTCTTTGCTAAAGATGAAAACGTTGCTATAGCTTATGGTATGGGCATCACCGCAGAAATAGTTGCTAAAGACTGGAGTGTATCACGCCAAGATCAGGATGCTTTTGCTCTTGAGAGTCATCAAAAAGCTATTAACGCAATTGAAAATGGTTATTTTAAAGATGAAATATTACCCATAGATGTAGATCATAATAAACCAAATGAAGAGACTGGTGAAATTATAAATCATAAAAAAACTATAAATGTAGATGAAGGCGCACGTAAAGATACATCTTTAGAAGCTTTAGCTAAACTAAAACCTGCTTTTGCAAATGGTGGTTCAGTTACCGCAGGTAATAGCTCACAAGTATCAGATGGTGCCGCAGCTGTGATTTTAGTTAGTGAGAAATATCTTAAAGAACATAATTTAAAGCCTATCGGTAAGTTCTTGGGATTTGCAGTGGCTGGCGTCGATCCTCGAATCATGGGTATCGGTCCAATTAAAGCTATTCCTAAAGTACTTAAACAGACTAGTTTAAATATTAATGATATTGACTGGATTGAACTAAATGAAGCTTTTGCTGCACAATCACTAGCTGTTATTAATGATCTAAAACTTGATAGAAGTAAAGTTAATCCTTGTGGCGGTGCTATTGCTTTAGGCCATCCACTTGGTGCCACAGGTACAATCCTAACTGTTAAAGCACTACATGGTCTAAGACGTACTGGTAAAAAATATGCCATGATTACAATGTGTATAGGGACTGGTATGGGGGCTGCTGGTATTATTGAAGCTTGTTAAAAGCTAATTTAATAACATATCTAACCACAATACAACAATGTGGTTTAAATCTTTGATTTCATATAAAATGATAAGCTAGCAGCTTAACCTTAATTATATAAATAGGTATTAAAATGATAAACTTAGATAATTATGAGCCTCTTGATTTCCCTTGGGATTTTACTTGTTTTAGCAATACAAAAAAGAACCCTATTGGCATTCAGCTTCCTTTGTATCATATCGGTGACCATATGTATACTAAATTTAAATGCTTACCTAATCATGTTGGTTGGGATAACGTGATTCATGGAGGAATTATTGCTTTAATATGTGATGATATTCTTGGCAAACATGTCTTGAGTGTCAGCAAGTCATTTTGTATGACGCGTAACTTAAATATAAAATACCTTAAACCAACTTATAGTAAAGTAGCCCACACTTTCAAAACGACTATTATTCGTAAGGGTCGTACAACTGTATGGACCAAAGTCGATATCTATAATGAAAAAGGTGATTTATGTGCTTATGCTGATGCTGATTTTGCACTCTTAGAAGAGCATCATGCTAAACAAAAAGATATCGCAAGTTATAAACTTGATGAACTTATGAAACACTTAAAATAATAAATATTTTAGATAATATCTTTATTTGTCATTTCTGGCAAAAATTTATAAACTATAATAATAAAGATTACGATACATACACCCATAAAATATAATATTGGTGCATACCCATAATTATAAACAAGATCTAAAAATCTAGAGATAAACATACTTTCTATTAAAGCCTTTGATACTAAAGCTATTGATATTCCCATAGCACGAACTTGCACAGGTAAGACTTCAGACAAGACTAACCATATACAAACACCTGGACCAATAGCTCCTCCAAATACAACAACTATTATTAAATATACAGCGATACTATCATGACTATCTGTTATCAAGAAAATAGTTGCAAATATTGCTAAAAAAGAAATTAACAAGCCACCAATTATTAGCTTTCTTCTTCCAACCACATCTACTAAAAATAAACCAAAAACTGTAGCTATAAGATTAACCAATGTCATTGCTGTCCCATAATATGTCGGATTACACTTTACACAACCACCAAGTTGACCAAAAATAGTCGGTCCATAGCTAATAAATACATTTATTCCTACAAAACCATTTAATATAGCTATAATGCTAATCAATCCTACAGACAGATAATATTTTTGTTTGATAACTATCTTTATAAACTCTATAAATCCTATTTTATTTTTCTCTTTTAGAGAATCTTGTATTTTTAAATCAAGCTTTTGTCCTATTGTTAAAGCTTGAGCGTTTCTTCCTTTCAAAATAAGCCATGATGGTGAGAAAGGAGCTAAAAGACTTATGAAGAAAAGTAATATAGCAAAAGGTAAAGCACAACCAAATATAAATCTCCAGCCGAACTTTTCAACAAAAAGACTTGCGAAAAAATTAGCTATAAATATCCCAAAAACTAAAGATAATTGGAACATTGCCATCGCTCTTCCTCTAAACTTAGCAACACTAGTTTCTGAAATATAAACAGGTACAACAGTTAATAAAAACCCGATAGATATACCCTGTAAAAGTCTTGATAGCATTAAAGTAGCATATGTATTTGATAACATCATCAATATTAAAGATGTTGTAAATAGAAGAGATCCTAGTGCTATAACATTCTTTCTACTTAAAAAGTCCATCATTGGACCAGATATAAGCTTTGATAATAATGCTCCAAAAAATACAATTCCAGCTATTTCAGATAATTGTGTAAAGTTAAGAGATAGTTCATGTTTTATAACTGGTAACGTACCTGAGATCACACCTATATCAAATCCAGAGCAAATTCCCGTCAAGATAATTAAGCTGATTACTATCCTTTGATATTTTGTCACTAACATTACAAATCCTCAATATAATATTTATTAACAAACTTATAAATACTTACTTTATAAATAGTAAGTCTAAATATACCGAAAGCTTATAAGTTGAAAATAGTTTGATTTAAAACTATATATAAAAAAATATACTAAATAAAAGCAATTATTGCTATAAATAGGTTATATAAGTTAAGAAAGATTTGTGAATATTAAGATTTTAATGCTTTATAGATAATGTCTTTAGTTTCTAAACGTTGTTTTTTAAGATTTTCTAACTCAGTATCTTCAAACTTACCTGTACTTTCAAGATTAAATATTTTTTTATCTAATTCTTCATAATGCTTCATTTGCTTACTTATATGATGATCATCTTTAATATTATGGATTTGATCTTTAAGCTCAGGGAATTCTTTTATTAACGGATGATGTTCTAACATGTTTATATCCTTAATTTCATTAGTGTACTAACAATATCACTTATATGACTATAAAATCAATCTTTTATTTATATATTACGAATCTGTTTTAAAGTTTGTTCAAAAAGTATTTTTCCATTTTCATAATATGTTTTTAATTGGCTTTGAGGATGATATTGTCCCAAAGCATAACTCTCGTCTAGCTTAATTGTTTTGTAATTATCATTTTTATCTTTTATAAGGTCTAGACGGCCTTCTTTTGATTTTTTTGATAAATCTGTAATAGGTTCCTTTTTTACTCCAAAAATAGCATTAGCTCTTCTAATAGCAGAACATTTAATCGCAAATTTAAAACTATCTCTATTAATGGAAGATTCATAATTGCCTTGTAACAATGCTCCACCCATTCCAAAGGCAATATTTTCAGCTGAAAAACCTTTTTCTTTCATAGCACTTAGAATTTTCTTAGCTAGACCAATACTAACCCCATCACCTTGAATTAAAGCGACTTTTTCTAAAACTTTATAACCTTTAGAGTTAGTTATAATACCATATGCTTTCTCAAGCTCATTTAAAGCGTAGATAATATTATCCACAGCATCCCCAGAGTCAGGACGAATAACTAAATTAGCCTTTTCTGCTTTGACCCTATCCTTTAAGTCAATCCAAGTCTGAATTGCCTTTTTAAAATCCCAACTATCTGAAACACAAGCATATAACACACTATTATTACCAAACTGTTCTATCATATTTTCAAAAGCTTGTCGCTCACATTCTGAACCAACACCCCAACTAGTTATTGTTGAATGTTCACTCGCTGGAATTGAGAATCCAGCCATTTCTTCATTATAATATTTTCGACAAAATCGTAATGCTGCTAAGGTATCTGTTCCTAGGAAATTAGTTAAGTGAGCTGCGCCACCAATTGCAGCAGACTCTTCTGAAGATACTCCTCTATAACCAAAATCATGTAGCATAAAACCAAGCTTATCAAGACTATCTGCTGTTTCTAAAAGATATTCTCTAATAACATTTTTTATATTTAAACTAATTGTTGCTACAGTTGTTGGATACCATACTTTTAAAAGTAATGTCTCTAACATTCCAGGCAACCAAGGTAACTCTGAATCAGTACTTTCAATAGTCATTAAAACATTATGTAAAGGAACAATACTCCCTTCTGCAACAGCTCTTATCCGAACTGGTAAAAAACCATTATGCTTTTTTATTATTTTTTCAAATCCAGATCTAAAAAATGTTAAACCGTGAGATTTTATGATATCTTCTGCCTCGTCTATCATTTCATATGTTAATGGCTTAGAGAGATATTTTTTTATGTAGTATTGTAAGCCAAAAAATCGCGTATGAGATCCTAAAACAGGATTTGCTGATCCACGACTTTCTAAGTAAAAATGAAGATAATTAGTATCATCTGGATATTGAAAAGGATGAGAATGCTTATAACTATCTGTCATTAAAAGAATATTACTATCACTATTCATTAGGATGATAAATTTATAAAAGATTTAATAAAGATTAATATTAACAGAAGTTTTATGCATAAACTATTTTTGTGGAAGGTTTTTTACGTTACTTTCAATTAATCTCAATAACTTTGACATATAATTTAGTGATATTTTTGTTTTATCAATCAATGGATTATATTCAGCCACCTCAAAGCATACTAAACTATGATAGTTAATTTTTTCAATAGCCTTATAAAATACCTGAGGATCTATACCATTCTCAACAGGTGTTCCTACTGCATCAAGATTAGTTGGATCTAAACCATCTAAGTCAAAACTAATACCAACATTACCCTCAGTAACTTGTTCTAAACGCTCAAATTCTTTTAAAAATAATTCCTCAAAGTTTCTATCAGTTAAATCTGACTGATAATAAACTTTAACTCCTAAATTTTCTAGAAATTCTTTTTCAGGTTGTTCATAAGAACGAATTCCAAAAAATACAATATTTTCAGGTTTTAATTTAGGATTCTTGTTAAGAATAGTTGTTAACTCTTCATATCCATGTCCTAAAAGATGTGCAACTGGCATACCATGAATATTTCCTGTATCAGAAGTTTCTGGCCTATGACTATCCATATGAGCATCTATCCAGATTAATCCTAAATCTTTATTCTGATCTTTCAAATAATCATAAACCCCACTCCACGTAGCTATTGCACATGAGTGATCACCACCAAGAGCTAAAGGGAACTTACCTTCTCTAAGAACTTCAGACACTCGTTGAGCAACCTTAGTAAAATACTTACCCATAGTTGGCACTTCAGTTCTACCACCAACATAGTTAATAATTTGAGCATCTATACGTCTATCTCTTAGTTCATCCAATAGTGCATAAGGAGCTCTTCCACAACCAATTTCTCGTCCAGCATTACCAATAGCTATTCCTACAGCTTCTACTTTTTTCATAAAATCTCCTATAAAAATCTATGTTATAACGCAGAAAATAAATTCTTTGGATCCTTTATTGGCGGAACCATATCCATCTGACTACCAATATCATATTTCTCAGCTAGATCTAATGTTAATCGCAAAGCTGAAAAATCCTCAACTGCAAAACCAACTGAATCATAAATAGTGATTTCATCATCACTTTCACGTCCTTTTTTCTTCCCAGTTAAGATCTCCCAAACTTCAGCATGTAAAACTTCCTCAACTTCTTGAGGAGATAGATTTTGTATTTCTCCCTCAATCATTGATTGCTCCTTATATTCAACAACAACCTTACCTCTAAAAAGGATTTTCATATCTAGTTCTGTCTTACCTGGGCAATCACCACCTAAACCACTTATATGTACACCTTCTTTAACCCAGTCATTTTCAATAACAATCGCATGAAGCTTACAAGCAGTGCAAACCACAATTATATCAGCATCTTGACAAGCCTCTTTAGCACTATCACATGCTATAAATTCAAGATCTACATCTTTCATATTATTAGCATATTTTCTCATAGCTTCAGGATCTGTATCATAATACTTAACTGTTTCTATAGGACGTATTAATTTATGGGCTAAAGTTTGAAATTCGCTCTGTGCTCCTGTTCCTATTAATGCCATCGTTTTACTATTTTTACGAGCCAAATAATCTGTAGCTAAAACAGTAGCTGCAGCTGTTCTTAATGCTGTCAAAACAGTCATCTCAGATATTAATAAAGGATAACCATGCTTAATTTCATTTAGCTGTCCTGTTGCTACAACAGTTTGCTTACCTTCAAAAGGATTTGCTGGATGGCCATTAACACACTTATAAGTAAAAAGCTTATTATCAGCAGTCGGCATAAGCTCTAAAACACCACCTGGCACATGAGCTGCATACCTTGGCGATTTATCAAATTCATTCCATCGAATGAAGTCTTCTTTAGTATATTGGACTAGATCTGTTATAAAGTTATTAAAACCATGTTTTTCAACTATTTTAGCCATATCTTGGACCGATAAAATTCTCATATTTTCTCCAAAAATATTTTATTCTAATTGCAATGTAATTATTTAAGTTTTAGAAAGTTTAACTGTAAAGTATAAAACTACTATATTAAATCAATAAAATAGTATAAATACCATAACAATTATAGCTTTAAATAAGGATTAAGCTTATAACTTCCCTTATTCCAAATTGGAAATAATGTTTAACTTTATTATACTTATAAGATTATTTAAAGATAAAATTAAAAAATAAAGTTATTAAATAAAATTTTTATATTAGTTAACTATCTGATAATAACTATAAAACCCCTTTAAATAAAATCTTTTCGAAGTTTTTCTCTTTAACAACCCAAACTAAAGTTACTCGTTGAGAATCAATCGAGATCTTCTCAACTTTTTGATCGACTTTTATTGTATAGTCTCCTTGGTCTAGATTTGTTGAAAAAAGATCAACATTTCGAGGTAAAAGATTCCAGCTTCTTTGATCTGCCTGAGTACTCGCTAAATTATAAACTGATGTCCCAATAGCTGCTAAAGCTCCATAGTCACCTGATTTTTTTATAATAGCAACAGACATTGTTGTCTTTGCTATTAGCCGTAGAATTTCCCTTGTTACAATCATAGGATATCTATCTGATAATGATTTTGCTGCCATTGCTGTTGTATCTACCAATAATGCAGTTTGACCTTGAGCCACTTCTTTGCCTTTATTATAAACTACAACATTAGCAGGTTTTCCTAAACTATAAGAAGCATAATATGGTAGAGAAATCTTTTGTATACCTGCATATTGGACAAATATGATAATAGGCAAATCAAACTTCTGAATTGGTTCAACCCAACCATTTTCATATATTACAACGAGTTTACCCTTCCCCTTTTTATAAATATCTCCACCTTGATTAAATGCCTGATGCATCTCAGCATAATCATTTTGAACATATGGATTATCAGGGACAACTCTTAATGCATTTTTCATAGAAAGATTCGCATTATTTAAATTAGTGTCATAAGACTGATAAATTATAGCCTCCAAATAATATCCAAAGCCATTCTCATACGAATTAGTAACTTTATTAGCTATATTGTATAGCTGTCGATATTGACTTGCGTGTGATAAATCAGAGTAAACTTTATTAGAATTAACTTGAGGATAGTTTGCTATATTATTACTTGATAAATTTTTTGATTCAAAAGTTGCATATTGTGCATACGATAGATTTCTAATACTCACAGCAGCATTCTCAAGATCATGCTTCATCAAATAATTTAATGCTTGATACGCATATAAAAAAGTCACCTCATAATCTGGTATGTAATAATATCTTTCTCTATCACTAGTTAAAGTTGCCTGAGCATCTTTTAGGATATTTCTAACCCTAATTCTTGCCTCAGACTCTGATTTTGTTACATAATCTGTTGCTTTTGCATACTTATATAGAGATAAGCGATCATTTTTTAGAAGCTGCTCAAATCTACCCGTTTCTAAATAATCAAGAGATGCATTTATTCCTGTAGTATTAAATTTCTCTAAAAAGCTTGCTTCTATCATTCTAGGATGATTCTCATCAACACTTTGCTTTACTTTAGACATTTGATGAGGATGACTACCACTAAAAGTTGCACAACTAGATACAACTAAACATAAAGCTAGTACTATAGAAAATTTAAACTTCATTATCTTATTTTGTTAAATATGCTCGTAAACCCCTGTGGACTTTGGATAAGCTACCATCTATTACAATTCCTATAGAGTATTTAGGCATTACATCTGTGATTCGCACTTTTGCGATAACCTTACCATCAAGTACTGTATGTTGACCTGTAGCTGGATCTATAGTAATACCACCTTCCTGACGAACTTCATAGGTATTACCTTTAATAACCCTATCACCACCTTGATTGAAGTATATTTCACCATCATCAACTCTTAGTACTTGTAATGGATATATTGCACCAATAATCTGATCAGATATTATTTTACCAAACCTCTTACCAAGATAGTCTAATAACCCACTATAATTACCATTATCTGACTCAACATATTGATTCGCAATATTTGCAGGAACATCTATAGTTACAACATTTGACCATTTCACTTCCATTGTAGCTAGTTCCACCATACGATAAGCAACACTTGCTGAAACATTATATGATGTAAACTTCTCACCATAATATGAGGTTTGTTTTTTACTTATATTTAAGCTTAAAATATCTCCAGTAAGGATAAAATCAGCGCCAATTTTTTTATTAAGCTTATCTTTCTCACTATCTGTATCAGAGTTCATTATGCGTTGAACTTCTTTTTCATATGTTTTTTGATCTTTAGCATCACGATTAGATACTCTAAATTTACGAGATTGAGTGATTTGAGCAATAATAATATTGTTTAACCCATCTTGTAGCTGTTTTATTCCTATATTGGCATTTATCTTAGCGTTATGAGCATCAAAAGGTAAAATAGCAACTTTAAACATCTTTAGATCATTACGTTCATCTACTCCTTTATACTTAGTAGAACTACCTGAAGCGACACTAGCAGTACTGCCTGAGCTAGCAACAGAACTACCTGATACAACTATTGAGCTACCAGAAGAAGTTTTAGATTCTGCAAAAGTAAATGATGAAAACAAAAACATCGATGGCATTAATAAAAAAATTAAAGCTTTTTTCATAGTTATGAAACCTTAGTATTGATTTAGATATTTATTATCATCACTTTGTCTAATAATCACTTTCCCATCTAACGAACTCTTAGCGCTTTCTGCTGATTTTGTATTTTGCTTACGATATTCATCATAGTTAAAGTTCTTAATTTTATTAGCTGTTGCAACCTGTTTAGGATCCCATTTAAGTACAACACCATAAACTGTATTTTTTGTACTTGGTAACTCATAGCGCCATCTTTTTACAGTTTTAAGTCCTACGATGTCTAGATTTGCTTGAGTTTTATAATAAGTAGTTAGAGTTTTTTCAATATCTGTAGCATCTATTCTACGAGTCTGTTCTGTATTTGTATTTTTTGCTAGTGTACTAGAGATATTCTCTGACATTGTCAGAGCTTCTTTTGTTGACATCTGTCCTGCTATCAATGTAACAAGATTTGCTCTTGCCATAATAGCTGCTTGCTTATAACCATAATCGCCAGCAGAAACTCCTTGAATATTAGGACCATTATATGAGCCTTGCCCATAAGATAAGATATAAGGTTTATTATCTTCGCCAAAGCCAACCCTAATACCATAGTCCCCCATCATATCTTCACCTGTTTTATCTTTGTATAGCACCGATGGGGATTCACCGCCTTTACCAACTATCACAGGCTCATTACCATGCTTGATATCTTCAAATATTCCCTTGATTTTAGCTGAGTAGATAACAACCACACCGATAGCAGCATTACCATTTTTCTCAACAACAAATGTCTTAATAGGCAACAATCCTGATAAGTTACCAAAGCCTGTTGTTAAGCTTTTTATTGTCATTTCTTGACTTAAAAGAGCTTTTTTCTTTTCTGAAACTGAAGTGAAACTATTTGGATCTAAGCCTTGATCTTTCAGCTGTTTATTAAGTTGAGCCTCTTCAAGAGCTTTTTTCTTGGCATCAATAGCAGCTTGTGTACCTTCTTTAGGCTTATCTGAGTCTGTATCTATCTCATTAGTTCCAGATCCTTGAGTACTATCAACACTAAAGCTTTTATCAACTTTAGTATTTGCAGATATAAATGATATATATTCTGCCTGGGCTTTTATCAGGGCTTTTTCAAACGCCATTTGTGCACTATCAACATAATTTGAGTTTGTCTGATTTACAGAAGCTACGCCAATAGCTGAACCAACATAATCATACTTATCTCTGAGATTATTCTGATCTATATAACCTTCCATTACATCACTTAATATTTGCTCGGCTGATCTGTTATCAACATCAGCATTCTTTGCAGCAACAGGAGCAGCACTAGAAGAAATACCATTATTTAATGTAGCTATATCTGTAGTCATATTAGTTTTTGACCGCTGCTGATTCTCTGAATCTTTAGTTACAGAAGTTTGTTGTGATGACTCTGGGCTTCCAAGTGATGGGGTTTTTACATTAGAATCATCAGCGAATAAAGGACTCGCTATAAATGATGATGCTATTAATGAAGCGATAATTTTCTTTTTCATATAGATCTCTCCTATTTTAAAACATTGCCTACCAACCAAGTATAGACCTTGTTTGAGATTTAAGAATTTGTTTTTCACCTTGCCATACAATTAGATTTGTTTTTAAATCCAACATTTTTAAGGTTGCTAAGAAGAACTTCGATTTTCTATCTTTATCAACACTTGTATTATTAATATCTTGGATACTACCATATACCATATATCTAGCTCCTATGTTATGGCCAATCTTAGTTGCTGTGCTTTGATCAACCATACCACTATTAGCTTGATACCCTAATTGCTCACGGATATTTTTAATCTGAGTCATATCTGTTACTTGGAATAGCCCAGAGTTTACAATCTGAGTTTGAACAGTATTTGACAGCATTGTTGTATTAATATGCTCATTTGTTTCATTACGAATATTACTAAAAAATAAAGTTGGTGTATCCATAGCTGTAATTTTCTTAACTCCACGAGAATTAAGCATATCATCAGCCATCTTTTTAGTAATTGCTTGCAAATCAGTGGAACTGAAATCTATTGACGTAGTGTCAACACTATCTGGGTTTTCATACGCTACTTTAGTACTACACGAGTTAAGAGCTAACAATACGCCTGCAGAAGCTAAAGTTATTAAAAATTTTCTTTTCATATATTTTTATTAAAAAATCACTTATATAGCGATTATAGCAAAATAATTAAGAAATTTATTAATTTATAAATGTTTAATTTTACTTAATTGGTTGGCTCATAGTATACACACATACCGACCCAATCTTCTTGATAGAGTATTTTTGAAAGTTATTACTTATATATTTCTCTATAGATTCATATGAGTCATTTTCATTATCAAAAATTCCTTTTGAGTTAAACTTATTGGCAATTTTTATCGCTAATTTTGAGTCATACTTATTGATTATAGTTGAGCCAAAAGCTACCCCATCAGACTTAAGTATTTTTGCAATATTTTTAAAAACAATTTCTTTGCTACCATTATCTGGCAAGCAATGAATCAAATAATTACACGAAATGGAGTCAAATTTAGAGAAAAATTTTTCTTCAATATTCTCTAAGATGTCTACCTGATATATCGAAACATCTTTATTTTTCAAAAGATTTTTAACATATCTAAGACAATCTAAGTTCAAGTCCATTAATGTTACTTTTTTTATCTTTGAATGTAATTTGTTTAGGTAATATCCAGAGCCTACACCTATGTCAAGATGGTTTAAGGAGACATTATCACTATATAACTTTAAAAGTTCTGTGGTTTTACACTTCCAAACAAAAGTATTATTAAAAAATAAGACAACAAAATTATATAATCTAAGCGTTATTCTTGTGTAGATCTTTTGACCTGCATGAGTAGATTTATTCATTTTTTTACCAAAACATATTTGAACGCATAGGCTTAATAGCAAAAACTATTATTAATATTAGATAAACATACCATGGAACTAATATTAAAACTGGAACCAATACAGTTAGCATACATGCCAAAAAGAACATGCTAAAAAATAATAATACCTGATATGATGGTTTATTTGTTTTAAGATACATCCTTGCTTTTTGAATATATGATCCTTCAAATGAGAATAGATGAATCGCAATTGGAAATGCTGCTGTCAAAAACATCAGCAAATAGAAAATCCAACTGACTGAAGTTAAAACTAAATAATTAGTAGCTATGAGTAACCCAACTAAGAAATAAACAATCTTAACTAGTGCAATATCAACTAACGTAAAGTGCTGTAATTTTTCTGATAAGAACTCTTCTTCGTACATAACCTACTCCTTAATATTAGTAGTTTATCCACCTTAATAATAACTTATTATAATAACTTTTTAAAATAGATTAGGTTAAGAACTTATATTATTTGAAAATAAATATTTAATTTTGTATATTGATATTTGACAACTGATTTGCTGGCACTACTTTTTCAACAGTCTTAACATTTCCATTACCATCTTGAGTTTTCTTAATAATTTTTGCTGTCTTACCATTAGAGTCTATAGTAATAGAGCTAAATTCTTTAAACACTCTAGGTTTATCTTTAATCGAAGTTGAGCCTGACTGAGTAGTTAATTGAACAACATTATTATCTATATTAGATACAACTTTATTAAAATGCTGATCTAACATTCGTTGCTGCTTTTGGAAATCTTCCAGCATTTGTGCCACATGGTCAGTTTGTGAAGTTTTTGATGATTTATCCTGAGGTTTTTGCTTAACCCATCCAACCTGTCCATTAGCATTATTTACAAGCTCTACCCAACCATTTTTAGTAAAAATCGCCTGATACTGTGGGTTTTGATCATTAACTTGCCCAAGTTTTTGTGACTTTTCATCTGCTTTTGCGTACATTGTATAGCTTTCAGCATAAACTCCAGAAGCCACTGCTAAACCTAGTATTGTTGCTAAAATTTTTTTCATTTTTACCTCCAATTTTCAATGTATTACTTTCATATACAAAATATCTAATAATAAAAATAAGCTCTTTAGTTATTTTTTCAAGATACAAAATTACTAATTAGTTATAATTAACTAAATAGGTACAAAAGACAATCATATAGCATGCAAAATAAATTTAAAGTTTTAGTTGCAGATGATGATAAACAAATTGGTCAATTTATAAAGACAAGATTTGAAGAAAACAATATAGAAACTACTCTTGCTTTTGATGGTAAAGAAGCTTTATTTCTAATTAATACTAATGACTATGATGTAATTATTATAGACTGGATGATGCCATATCTTGATGGTATATCATTACTAAAGATACTACGTAAACAAAATATCGATACACCTACTATTATACTAAGTGCGTTAGACAGCACTGAAAATAAAATAGAAGGACTAAAGTCTGGCAGTGATGATTATCTTACCAAACCTTTTTCAATTGATGAGTTACTTATTAGAGTAAATATCTTATACAATAGAACACAAAAGATTACTCAAGCAAAGACACATAAGCTAAGCTGTGGCGATATTGAGCTAGATGAACTTGCTCATGAAGTTCATAGAAATGGACAGCCTATAGTATTACAGCAAAGAGAATATAAAGTTTTACACCTCTTACTGAAACATAAAAATGAAGTAATAAGCAAATCTATGATACTTAAAGAAGTATGGGATTATGATTTTGATCCTCAAACAAATGTTGTAGAGGTGCATATATCTCGACTACGTACTAAACTCACAGAGGAAGGTCTAAATGACCCAATAAAAACAGTTCGAGGTTTTGGATATGTCATCCAAGAATAAATTAAACGACTCTATACAGCGCAGATATATAATTAGCTCAAGCTTTAAGATGGCTATGCTTTTTACAATATTACTTGGACTAAGCATAGCATCTTGGATTTATATAATTCTTTCATCTTTAGGAGATAAAATCATCGAGCATATTATTCCTTTAACGATAGGCATAATATGTACAGTTAGTGTTGTTATTATTAGTTACCTTATAAGTGTATTTGTAGTAAAAAAAATAAATCATATCGCAAGCTCAGCTGCATCAATTGTAAATACTCAAGACTTTAGTCAAAGAATCCAATCAGATACTAACTGGGATGATCTTAGTAACTTAGCAAATATATTAAATATACTTTTCGGTAATACTGAGGAGTTACTTATTGATATTAAAAGTGTCTCAAATAATATTGCCCATGATCTAAAAACCCCATTAACAAGACTTAAAAATAGATTAGAGAGTCTAGCACAATCCAACCCTAACGAAGATACATTAGAGGCTCTAGCTGAATGTAATAAACTATTAGATATATTCAACAGTTTACTCAGACTAAATCGCTTAGAACATGGTCGTGAAAATTTATCTAAAAGGCTTATAGATATTAAAAATATTATCAATGATGCTATTGAACTCTATGAGCCGATGTTCGAGCAAAAAAACATACTCTTAGAAACAGGTATTGAGAGTAGAAATATAAATCTTGATAAAAACTTAATCTTTCAAAGTATCACAAATATTCTTGATAACTGTTATAAATATTCTGGACAAAATACTAAAGTTAAAATAATAGCTAAAATCGAAAACCCTAAATATAAAATTGAAATCACAGATCAAGGTATTGGTATAAATGATAAAAATGCTAATAAGATTTTTGATAGATTTTTCCGTGAAGAAAAAAGCCGCACACAGATAGGTAATGGCTTAGGTCTAGCATTGGTAAAAAGAATAATTCAACTTCACGATGGTAATATCACTGCTCAAAACAATATCCCCAATGGTTTAAAAATAACTATTCTTCTACCTTTACATTAACAATTTTTAACTATGCTTTTATAAGTTTTGAAACTAAGCTATACCATATATCTATAAGATAATTAAAAGTGATATGGAAAAAATAGCTGTAATAGGAAGTGGAATATCAGGACTAGCCATAAGTTATTTACTAAAAGACAGATATGAAGTCACACTGTATGAAAAAAATGACTACTTTGGTGGCCATACTCGTACTTTAGAAGTTGATAATGTGCCTATAGATACAGGCTTTATAGTTTTTAATTACCAGACATATTATCATCTATCGAGACTTTTTAAGCACTTAGATGTTCCTGTTGCAGAAAGCAATATGTCATTTGGAGTATCTATTAAAAATGGTGCCTTTGAATATGGCTCTAGTAGCTTTAAAAGCTTATTTGCTCAGAAATCAAACTTATATTAAAGCCAAGCTACTACAAAATGATTAAAGATATTCTTAAGTTTAATAAGATATCAAATGAACATCTAAATAAAGGAACTCTAAATGAAAATATTACTTTAGCAGAGTACCTAGATGAAATTAAGGTAGGTAGATGGTTTAGAGACTATTATCTGCTAGCTATGGGAGCATGTATTTGGAGTACTCCCCTTGAGAAAATATATGAGTTTCCTGCTCTTAGTTTTATTAGAAAGACTGTTGAATAAATCTTTCAATTTCTATGAATAGGAATATTTTTGCTATTTTTAGTAAAAACTTAGC
>NZ_JAWUZH010000020.1:0-37298 GCF_036281795.1 Francisella sp. 19S2-4 | reverse complement strand
TTAAGGCTAAGTTTTTACTAAAAATAGCAAAAATATTCCTATTCATAGAAATTGAAAGATTTATTCAACAGTCTTTTGTATTAAGTTCAACATCAACACCTATTAGGGAGTGTAAAGTTATTAACACCATGCCCAAAGCTAGCTCCCATATACGAAGGAATCTTATTTTTAATCAAATAATATTTAAGAACATCTTTTAAGGTTCTCTCCCTTCATTGGTTTTTTCACACTCTGTACATTCGCCAAAAACAAAACCTTTAATCTTATTAAAAACTCCTGCTAATTCCAATTGATTCATCATCCTATCTATTTGATAGCTTTTCTCATCAATCTCCTCTACGAACAGTACTTCACCCTTCCAATCAAGTTCATATTTAATTCCGATTAATACTACTAGATTACTTAAATTACCTCCCAAGAGAGTCCCAGTAGCTTTTCCTAGATAAATAGTTTTAACACCACCAATACTTTTAAATGTTACTTTTTCAGAATTAAAGAGAACATATTCCATATAATCGAAAAAAAAACTTGTCCAAGTCCCTACTCCTAATGGTCCATGAAATGCAATTAATCCAGTTTATTTATCTATAGCTAAAAGCAGAGAAGTAATATCACTAAACCTTATTATAATTTTAGGATCTCCAAGTAGTATTCAAACCTTCTGTCTTAGCTGAAAAATAACCATCTTGGTAAATAGTATTAATATAATGCCTTACCACAAAAAATATATACAACTACTCAACACTATTCCTGACCACAACATAGCTACTATACAATAGCCCATGATATCACGTATTTTAAGTCCCGCAACAGCTAAAAGAGGGATTGCCCAAAATGGTTGAAGCATATTTGCCCAAGCTTCACCCCATGCTATTGCCATAGCGGCATCAGCTTGACTTACTCCCAAAGCTTTAGCTGCTGGCATTACAAAAGGTCCTTGAACCACCCAATGCCCTCCACCAGATGGAATAAAAATATTTATAATAGCAGAAGAAAAAAATGTATATAAAGGAAAAGTATGTACATTGGAAACGCTTATAAAAAAATCTGATATAGAATTATCAATTCCTGACTTCATCATTAGACTCATAATACCTGCATAGAAAGGAAATTGAATAACAACACCAGCACAAACAACTAGTGATTTTCTAAAAGCATTAAAATATTGCGTTAAACTACCATATAAAACTAAACCCATACCTAAAAAAAATAAATTAATAATATTAAAATCAATATTACCACCACCAATCACATAACTTATGAGATAGTAAAATATTATTATCACAAATAGAAAGCATAAGACTTTGCTATCTTCAAGCCTTTCAGCAGGAGTCATTTTTTTTGATACGAAAAAAACCTTATCCTCCTCTTTTATTTCAACTTTTTGTAATGACTTACTAGGGTCTTTCATCATCCAGTTCAAAATTGGTAATGTAAATATAAGTATCAGAACTGGTACATAATTCTTATAAGAAAAAATAGTTTGAGATAATGGTATAATATGACCATCTGTTAATGCTGCTAAATTGCCTGTTGTTGATGTTGCAATTATAAGAGGTATCGACCCAGAAAGCCCTGCATGCCATACTAAAAACCCAGTATATGCAGATGCCACTAGCAAACCATAATTAATATTTTTTATTTTTTTAGCTATTTCTTTGGCAATAATTGCCCCAACAACTAAGCCTACTGCCCAGTTTAGCCAACAGACTATAGATGATATTAAAGTTACGACTATAATTGCTTGTCCTTCTGTATTTACAAATCCAACCATATATTGGATAGCTTTCTTAATAGGCTTACTTGCAGCGAGAGTACATCCTATTACAAGAATAAGAACCATCTGCATTGCAAAAGGTAACAAGCTCCACAGCCCGTCACCCCAAGCTTCTATCATTAGATTTAATGGCTGATTCTTGATAAAAATACTTATAAATAACGTTAACAATGTAAGTAATACAACAAATATAAAACTATCTGGCATATATTTACTGACTACTTTTGAAAAAAATGACCCCAATAGTTTTATCATACTACGTCACTTAAAAACTAGGATTTACACATCTAAATTAATAACATTAAGCGCATTTGATTCAATAAAGTTTCTACGCGGCTCGACTTCATCCCCCATAAGAGTTGTAAATAGAGCATCAGCTTCAACAGCATCTTTTACAGACACTTGTAATAACACCCTATTATCAGGATCCATAGTTGTTTCCCAAAGCTGACCAGGATTCATCTCACCAAGACCTTTATAACGCTGAACATCATTACCTTTTCTAGCTTCTTGTAAAAGCCAGTCAATAGCTGATTCAAAGTCATCAATATACTCTTTCTTTGATCCTCTTTCTACATATGCATCTTTAAAAGAAATATCAGATAAAACATCACCATATGTAACAAGATCTTCATAATCTTTTGTCGTGAAAAAGCTGTTTTTGACTATATAGTCAGTATCATAACCATTTATATAATGATTAACCCCATAAGAAATATTTTCTTGATTATCACTATCAAAATCTTTTGATTCTATAAGCTTAAATCTTTCATAAGATAATGCTTTCTCATTACACTTCTCAACAATTGTTTCCCACCACCTCTTAATATCAGCATTTTCATCAACATATTTTGCACTATATGCCATAACTCTAAGTAATTTCTCAGGATATGTTTTAGCATATTTTTTAATTACTTTTTCAGATTTTTGATAAAGCTCATAATAATTAGTCAAAACTTGTCCAGAAATTGCATTACCATTTTCAAGGAAGATACTTGCACCTTCAAGACCAATATTACCAAGGTATACTGCTAAGGCATCTTCATCTTTTAGATATGTTTCTTGCTTACCTTTTTTAACTTTATATAAAGGTGGCTGAGCAATATATAGATAACCTCTTTCTACGAGCTCTGGCATTTGTCTATAAAAGAACGTCAAAAGAAGTGTCCTAATATGAGAGCCATCAACATCGGCATCCGTCATTAGTATAATCTTATGATATCTAGTTTTATCAGGATTATAATCTTCCGCGCCAATACCACATCCTAGGGCCTTAATAAGTGTCGCAACTTCTTGAGAGCCAAGCATTTTATCAAAACGAGCCTTCTCGACATTTAGGATTTTACCTTTTAATGGCAAAATTGCCTGAGTTTTACGATCACGAGCTTGTTTAGCTGAACCACCCGCTGAATCACCCTCCACTAGATATATTTCTGATAAAGATGGATCCTTTTCTTGGCAATCTGCTAGCTTACCTGGAAGACCTGCAATATCTAACGCTCCTTTACGACGAGTCATATCACGAGCTTTACGTGCAGCTTCACGAGCTTTTGCAGAGTCTAAAATTTTCTCACATACAATTTTAGCTTCTTTAGGGTTCTCTAAAAGAAACTCTTGTAATTTTTCATTTACTAAAGACTCTACAGCTGACTTAACATCTGAAGATACTAGCTTATCTTTTGTTTGAGAAGAGAACTTCGGATCTGGAACTTTTACAGATAATACAGCTGCTAAACCTTCACGAGTATCTTCACCAGTTAAAGAAACTTTAAGCTTCTTATTTAAACCTTCTGATTCTATATACGAGTTCATTGTTCTAGTAACTGCAGCTTTTAAACCTGATAAGTGAGTACCACCATCACGCTGAGGAATATTATTTGTAAAACAAAATATCGACTCTTTATACGAATCATTCCACTGTAACGCTAGCTCTACTTGAATATCATCTTTTATACCATTCACTGATATAACATTCTCATGAATTGGCTTTTTACTCTTATTAAGATACTGTACAAAAGCTACAATACCACCATCATATTTAAAAATCTCTGATCTATTATTGATCTTATCAATGAGTTCAATTTTGACACCTGAATTTAAGAAAGATAATTCTCTAATTCTCTTCATCAAAATATCATAATCAAAATCAACAAATGAGAATGTTTCTTTGCTTGGTTTAAATGTAATTATAGAACCAGTATTTGTAGTAGCCTCTAATTGCTTTAGCGGATAGTCTGGTACACCATGAGTATATTCTTGATAGTATCTATAACCACCTCGTGAGATATCTAATGTAAGCTTTTCAGATAATGCATTTACAACAGATACACCCACACCATGTAATCCACCAGATACTTTATATGAATTATCATCAAACTTACCGCCTGCATGAAGTACAGTCATAATAACTTCCGCTGCTGAACGACCTTCATCTGCATGAATATCTGTAGGAATACCTCTACCATTATCTGATACTGATACAGAACCATCTTTATTTATGATAACTTTAATATCATCACAATGTCCGGCTAGTGCTTCATCAATAGCGTTATCTACAACCTCAAACACCATGTGGTGTAGACCGCTACCATCATCAGTATCACCAATATACATCCCGGGTCTTTTTCTAACCGCATCTAGACCTTTGAGTACTTTAATACTCGACGAATCATAAGCCTTATTCTCAGACATTAACAAGCTCCAAGTTATATTTTTTTATAAATTCAATTAGGTATCATTATAACATAAATAAATACTTATATTAATTATGATTCATTTAGAACATTTAAACTTAAAACTTTCATTTAATAAAAAAATGTTTACAATGTACTATTTTATAAAAACTTTTATATTAATATTTTGAAAAACACGCCCAAGAAAATAAGATTTTTAATAATTGTAACAATAATATCCTCAATAATTTTAACTTATGTTTTTTTTAATAGCATTCTTAACTCTGAAAAAGCACATTCAATAAATCAAGTTGATTTTAACATTCCCTTAGATTCTTTCATGTTAAAAGAATCATGATTCCATAGTTAAAAATACTCCAAAACAATAGATTTTAATCTCTAAGGTTTTCATTTTATACAAAAATGGTAGTATTAAATAAGTATTAAAAATTGTTTCTTTAAATTTTGAAAAAAATATTAATAGTTATCGTAATTATTGTAGTAATTTCATTAAGCTTTATTATAGGTAAAAAAACTGGCTTTGATAAAGCAACATCTATTCATGAGAGTGAGTTACAAATATTAGAACAAAACAAACTTTCACAGACACCTGAGAATAGTATAAATTGTCGTCCTGAAGTTAGTCGTAAGAAAAAAAATTATGTTATTGGCTATGGTAGTCTTATGAATAAAGACTCTAGACAAATAACAGTTCCAGATGCTACTTATGCTGCTCCTATATTAGTTAGTGGTTTTGAAAGATTATGGGCATCTCGTGGGGAGAAGTCACACGCGACATTCTTACTTGCAGTACCTAATCAAGGTTATGCCATGAATGCCATATATTATAAAGCTTCTGCTGACGATATTTCTGCCACAGACTTAAGAGAAGCATCATATTGTAGAGTTAAAGTACCTCGGAAAGATATTGTTCCTCTAGGAATCAAAAGTTTACCTAAAGGTGATTTCTGGATGTATGTTAAAGATTTCAAAGATGCTGAATTTCCAACAAAAAACTTCCCAATATTGCAAACTTATGCAGATGTATTTATGACAGGATGTCTACAAACCCAAGCTGAGTTTAACCTTACTGAGTTTGGTAAGCTTTGCTTTCAAACTACTTATGGATGGGATTTAGCAAACTGGTTATATGATAGATCAGACCCTCGTTATGCTAGATATTCGAAAAATACAGAGAAATATCGCACACCAATTGATAAAATCATCCATCGTTTAAGCTATAATAACGATCCAATATAGTTTAATTAATTACTTTTTATATTTTAATAATGGACCAAAATAGTAGAAAAATATGTATAGCTCCAATGCTTGATTGGACAGATAGACATTATCGTTATATGATGCGCTTAATAACAAAAAAAACCATGTTATATACGGAAATGGTCACTCTTAATGCGATACTTCATGGTAATAAAGATTTTCTACTTAAGTACAATCCAGAAGAAAATCCTGTTACTTTACAACTAGGTGGCTGTGTTCCTAAAGATTTCATCACATGTGGTAAGTTAGCTGAAAACTTAGGCTATAATGAGATAAATATAAATGTTGGTTGCCCTAGTGAAAGAGTCAAAAAAGGTAATTTTGGCCTATCTTTAATGGCGGAACCTGATTTAGTTGCAGACTGTGTAAAAGCAATGAAAGATAATCTTAACATTCCAATATCTGTAAAATGTCGTATAGGTTATGATCACAATGATAGTTATGATGAATTATATAACTTTGTAAATAAACAAGTACATGCTGGTGTTGATTTTCTCTGTATTCATGCACGTAAAGGTTGGCTAAGTGGACTATCTCCAAAAGAAAATCGTACAATTCCAGAACTTAATTATGATACTGTTTATAAAATAAAAAAGGATTTTCCAAATTTAGAAATTGGTATCAATGGTGGTATTTCAACTATTGAAGATACTCACAAACATTTAGCGCACGTTGATAGTGTGATGATAGGTCGAGAGGCATATCACAACCCTATGATATTTAAAGATTTTGACAATCAATTCTATGATCAGGCCCCATCAGAAATTACTCCTTTAGAAGTTGGATACCAGATCGCTGAATATATCACACAGCAAATGCAAGAAGACTCTTTTCTTAAGCTCAATAATATAACAAAACATACTCTAAACCTTTTCAATGGCTTACCAAATGCAAAGGCTTATCGTAGATATCTAAGTGAAAATACTAATAAAAAAGATGCTAATGCAGATGTTTTTTTAGAAGCTCTAAAAATCTTTGACCTATAAAATTATTTAAATACTATTTAATTTTGATTTTATCATTTGTATAGCCCAATCTACTGACTCATGATAATCAGCAGCACTATCTGGCTCATTAAATGCTATAACATATATTTGATCAATATTATCTTCTAATTGTTCAGCTGTCATTTTTGCCAAATCAGTTGGTAAAACAACATATGAATGAGGTCCTTTAAACCCTATTAGCCTAGCCACTTTTCTAGTTAATAATTCTTCTTCTGCAGCTTGTTTTTTAAGTTTTGGCTCATTTGCTTTAATTCCTAGTTGCTTAATAGCCGCATCTATATCCGCATTTACTAATTTTCCATTAGCCTCACGCCTAGCATAAACAATCTTATTATAAGCACTAAATAGCCCTGCTCCGCCTTGTAGATATGCTTCATTAGCAACTAATGAAGCATAATTAGGGACAGTAGCATCTCTATGTAATGATGGATAAGCCTTAAATATAAACTTCACATTAGGTTCATCTCCGATCAACTTAACCATTTTTCCATAAGTCAGTGTACAATTATCACAACCATAGTCATAAAAAACAACCACTGCCTTCTTAGCATCTTTAGGCCCAACAGTTGGAGTCATCTTATCATTTAGCAGTTGATCCACAATTGCTGGAATAGCAATAATCTTCGCATAATCATTTGAGTTAGGATCTATACTTTTCATAGGTATATCTGCTTTTACACCTGCTACATCTACTTTAGTATCATGATTACTAGCACAGCTTGATAGTGTTAGCACCGAAACTCCCAAAATAGCTGCTAATATTTTTTTCATACAATATCTCCCAAAAAACTTTCCTATAACTTTATATTTTATTCTTAAATTGCTAACTTTTTTGCTAAAAGCAAAATACTCTCTACTTAAATTATTTAAATTTAATCCCTTTAGTAAAGATTATATGACAATAATAGATCTTGCAAAGTAGTTATTAGCAATTTTTTGAAAATATTTAACTATATTTGGACTCCAAAACTAGACGCTAAGTTTTTTACATCTTGTGGATTTATGTTTTTTATGTCTTGAGCATTCAAATCTTTTATTGATTTACCATTTATTTTAGTTTTCTCTAAAACCTGATTAGCTTTTTTATCCAAGCCTGTTTGTTTAGCTATTTGTGATGCTGTATTTTTAACAGTATCGACACTTACTAAGTTTTTCAAAGAAGATGTATCTAGACCAAAACTAACATTATTCAAGTCACCTGATATAGCACCTTTTAAAGTTAAATCAGAAACTTTTTGTTTAAACTGGTTGAAATTGACACCTACGTTTTTAAACTTCAGCTGTAATGGAATATCAAATGTTACATTTCTAACTCCACTAAACTGCCAAGTTCCGTTACCAGCTACATCTAAACTATCTGCATCTAAACCAACACCTTGAACAGTTAAGCCTTTTATAGCATCTCCTGCTACATTAGCTAAATCAAATCTAACTGTATTATTAACATTTGGCTTATTAGAGATAACCACCCCAACATTTAAATTTTTATTATTTGTTGATTTGATATTAATTTCCGTAGATTTTCCTAATAACTCTGGATTTGTTGATATATTAGTTATAGTTGCATCATATAAAGTATCACCATCTTTATAGTCTTTAACGTCAATATTTTGGACTACAAAATTAGGATATTTATCACGTAGGCTTTCATTTCTAACATTTGCATATCCATAAACTTTAGCTTGCTCTTTTGGAGTAACAACTTGTTGCTTAACTTGAGAATCTGTAACTTTAGCATTATCAGATCTAAAGCTTGATAAAAACTCTACAGCTTCTTTTATATTAATTGCAACATCTTTTACTTCTTTTGCATTTTCTTTTAGTTTTTGCAAATCAACCTGCTGTAAATCACCGCCTATTTTTTTGATATTCTCAATAGTCTGTTTCTTAGCAGCCTCAGAAGCTTGTTGAGCTTCTTCATCTGAGATAGGTTTAGTATCATTAAGGTATAGTTCTCCTTTAGTTTTTCTTTGTTTATCTAAAGAAACTCCTTCAACAATCACATCTTTTAATGCTATTTGTCTTGTTAACAGATTAGAAATATTTATACTAGAACTAATAGATTTAGCATAGAATCTATCTTTATTAAGATCTAGAGGGTCAGCAGCACCTAAATTTGTTATTTGAAGTCTTGCATCAGTTAAATCTAACTTTAAAGAATCATAGTCAACTGTTGCACCATTTGCTTTTGTTAGCTGTTGCTTGATAATGTTTGATACTAACGAAGTCTCTAAAATCTGTGGTGCATAAGCTATAGTCGCGATGATTAATCCAACCAGAATAACACCTGTTATTCTAAATGGTTGTCTAAATTTACGGTTTTTCATCTTAACCCAGTCGATTTTTGCAACGTTCTTACCTAAGAAAATCCAGCTAGCAATTTTTACAAAAAAGTTTTTTGTGATCTTATTGTATATTTCTGTGCCAGTTTGAATTGCTGACATTTTTGCAACTATCTTTTTATAAAGCTTTGCAATTACAACTCCAAAAACTAAACCTAAAATAATCGAAAGTACAAAAGCACCTGCAACAAGATAATAGTCAAAACCAGCATAAGCAACTACAGGAGTATTAACTAGGCTTTTAAATATAGGTTGTGTAAACCCATCAAGTAAAAACTGACCCAGCGAGAAGCTGACTGATTCTAATAAAAATGATAATGCTTTTGCTATTATCGATATAAATATAAATACGCCTATATTGATTCTAAGGATAATAACTAAAAATAGCACCCCTACAAATAATAATGGAGAATATGATATCCCTGGAATAAATCCAAATACAAATGCAAATAACGATGTTAAAAGCAATTGAAATGGCGTAATTTTTGAAAAAATAGTCGATTTTATCTTACCAAATATATAATCAAACATTTTATTTACCTTATTTTTTTTATAACTAATCAAACTAACCTTATCATATTATAGGCAAATCGAAATATTAAAATAAACATTTTTTATTAGAAAATAAAAAGTAGATAAATTTATTTGTTTTTTAATTAATTGAATAACATTTTAATAAACAAAACAATATTTTCAAAATACATGAAAATAACTTATTTATGACTTTCTCACTTCTTTAAAACATGCCTATTTGCAAGTATAAAATAAATACCATACAATACGAATAATAGGAAATATTAATGATTAAGCTAAAAGCTTTATCTAATTGAATCATTTATGCCGATTTTTATTAGAAAAAGTAGAGTAAATGAGTTATTATTTTACCTGTTATTTACAAAAATTTTCGTCAAACGATCAAATAAGGAAGAAAATCAATGAACTTACATGAATATCAAGCTAAAGATCTTTTAGAAAGCTATGGTCTAAAAGTTCAAAAAGGTATCGTAGCTCATAACCCAAATGAAGCTGCTCAAGCATTTGACCAACTTGGTGGTAAATTTGCTGTGGTTAAAGCTCAGGTACATGCTGGTGGTCGTGGTAAAGCTGGTGGTGTAAAAGTTGTTAAATCATCTCAAGAAGCTCGTGAAGTAGCAGAGAGCCTAATCGGTACAAATCTTGTTACTTTCCAAACTGATGCTGAAGGTCAGCCAGTTAATTCTGTAGGTGTATTTGAAGATGTATACCCTGTTACTCGTGAGTTATACCTTGGTGCTGTAGTTGATAGATCTAGCCGTAAAGTAACATTCATGGCTTCAACTGAAGGTGGTGTTGATATTGAAGAAGTAGCTCACAACACTCCAGAGAAAATCCTTAAAGTAGAAGTAGATCCATTAGTTGGTCTTCAACCTTTCCAAGCTCGTGAAGTGGCTTTCAAACTTGGTCTTGAAGGTAAGCAAATCAATGATTTCGTTAAAACTATGCTAGGTGCTTACAAAGCATTTGTTGAGTGTGATTTTGCATTATTTGAAATCAACCCTCTTGCAGTTAGAGAAAATGGTGAAATCGTTTGTGTTGATGGTAAAATCAACCTTGATTCAAATGCTCTTTATAGACACCCTAAATTATTAGCTCTAAGAGACAAATCTCAAGAAAATGCTAAAGAACTTAAAGCTTCAGAGCATGAGCTAAACTATGTAGCTCTTGAAGGTAACATCGGTTGTATGGTAAACGGTGCTGGTCTAGCAATGGCTACTATGGATATTATCCAATTATATGGTGGTAAGCCTGCAAACTTCCTAGATGTTGGTGGCGGTGCTACTAAAGAAAGAGTAATCGAAGCTTTCAAACTAATCCTAGATGATGAAAATGTAAAAGCTGTTTTAATTAACATCTTCGGTGGTATCGTACGTTGTGATATGATCGCTGAAGCAATTATCGAAGCTGTTAAAGAAGTAAACGTAACTGTACCAGTAGTTGTTCGTCTAGAAGGTAACAATGCAGAAAAAGGTGCTAAAATTCTATCTGATTCAGGTCTAAAACTAATACCTGCTGATGGTTTAGCTGATGCTGCTGATAAAGTTGTGAAATCACTAGGTTAATAAATTAAAACAGTTAAAAGGATATTAAATAATGAGCGTATTAGTTGATAAAAATACAAAAGTTTTAGTACAAGGTTTTACTGGTAAAAACGGTACTTTCCACTCAGAGCAAGCTATTGCTTATGGTACAAATATCGTAGGTGGTGTAACTCCTGGTAAAGGTGGTACTACTCACTTAGATAGACCAGTTTTTAACACAATGGCTGAAGCTGTTGCAGCTACTGGTGCAGATGCATCTGTAATCTACGTACCAGCTCCATTTGTAAAAGACTCTGCTATCGAAGCAATCGACTCTGGTGTTAAGTTAGTTGTAATCATTACTGAAGGTGTTCCTACTCTAGATATGTTAGTAGTTAAAGAATACTTAAAAGGTAAAGATGTACAAGTAGTTGGTCCTAACTGTCCAGGAGTAATCACTCCAGGTCAATGTAAGATTGGTATTATGCCTGGTCATATTCACCAACCTGGTAAAGTTGGTATCATTTCTCGTTCTGGTACTCTAACTTATGAAGCAGTTGCTCAAACTACTAAATTAGGTTTTGGTCAATCTACTTGTATCGGTATAGGTGGAGACCCAATTCCTGGTATGAACCAAATTGAAGCTCTTAAACTTCTAGAAAATGATCCTCAAACTGAAGCTATAATCCTAATTGGTGAAATTGGTGGTACAGCTGAAGAAGAAGCTGCTGAATACATTAAGCACAATGTAACTAAGCCTGTAATCGGCTATATAGCTGGTGTTACAGCTCCTCCAGGAAAACGTATGGGTCATGCTGGTGCTATCATCTCTGGTGGTAAAGGTACAGCTGATGAAAAATTCGCTGCATTTGAAGCTGCTGGTATTGCTTATACTAGATCACCTGCAGAGCTAGGTTCTAAACTTAAAGAAGTTACTGGTTGGTAATTTCTATTTTCTAAATATTTTTTCTTTATTCATCTTTCAATTTTATAATTTCCAAAAATCTAATTTAAAGTGATAATATAGCTTAAATATAAGTTATTACCTCACTAGTCAAATCATGTTTAAGAAAGTAATTTTATTTTTCAATATTACAATACTACTCCTAACCACCAATATAAGTTATTGTTTATCAGAGAATAAAAATATAAACCCTGTAACACCAGAAACATTAAAAAGCAAAATTCATAAACAAAACAAAGAATGTAGTGCACTATCTACCACACTTATGACTCCTATCTCAGCAGTAGGTATAGGCGTAGGAACTATTTTAATGGTACCTGTAGGCTTATTGGGAGGTATGGCTGGAGGAGCTATGATGTCCCCAATGATGTTTGATAGTGGTGGATTAAGCAAGAATTCATTTATACAGCCATTTCAAATAGGTGGAGCTGTTATTTTAGGTGCAGTGTTAGGTGCCGGAGTAGGAGCTGTTGAACTACCATCAGTAACAGCATCTAGCCTGACGCAGAAAGCAAAAGATAATTGTTATCTTATATAATTATAATTTTTTCCAAGAACCATTTGGATGAAATAAGGATAAAAGAAAATTCTTACTTGGTGGAATATATTTTAAATCAAGGCTATTATGCGATCCCCACACAGGAGTCCCATCAAGCTTATAAATTCTTGTAGCAAGAACACTTAGATGTAAATGATTATTTTTTAGAGATAAGAATGGATCCTTTACGTTATAGTCTTTATATGATACATAAGAACCTAATTGCTGATACTTTCCCTCAGAAATTTTGTAAACAAATAATTTCTTACCATCATCTTTATACTTAATGAAATAACTTATTCCATCGACTTTACGTACTAAATCAAAAATACTAGTTTCTCCATCTAAAGCTTTAACAATCTCTCCCTGAGATGTAAATGCCATATAATTATTTCCAAGTCTAATGGTAGCAACTGATTGGCCACTTCTATCAATATCTGATGATCCTCTTAATATATTAAAGACTAATTCAAAGTTATCTGATGATAGATCATCTGTAGGTCCAGTTAATGGTAATATTACCTTTTTGTTATTAAAGACGATTTGCAACTTTGGTAAAGGTGGATAACTATCAATATTCTTTATACCATTTCTCTGGCTCTCTACATCCCTAGGAGGTATAATTACCAAAGACATCCTTAAATTACCAAAATCGCCTCCCAAGTAACACTCTTGAGGATCAGTTTTTAAATTTTTATAATTCAGATATCCTGGAGGATAACTTCCATAAGATTCTGAAAAGTCAGCCCACTGCTCTTTTATACTATATAAGGCATTATTACAACTAGTATTCAACTCATTAGGTGAATATGCAAAAACATTTAATGTTACAATTATTAACAAAATTAATGATATTAGTTTATAAAAAGATTTATTCATAAGAAAATAAACATTATCGTTTGCTTCTATTATAAAAATAACAAAAATCAATATTATTTGATATTAAGAAAGAATTATTTCTTACGAAAAAATGCTCTTAAATTTCTTTTTATAACATTCTTGTATATCAAAGTAGGTAAACTTGAGAGAAAATCTTTTGCTGATCCTTTGCCTGCTTTTTGCAGAACTCTCTTAGCTAGCCGTGGATTCACAGGATAAAAGAAATCTCTTTTAGGCAATTCTTTGCCTGCTAGTAACGCTTTTATAGCTTTTCTTACAAGAATGGGATTATTCCAATCTAGCTTAAAAACAATTTCCTTCTCTTTATTAATAATAAATACTGCATTAGGCATGCTTCCATATATCTGATGCGCACTGCCATCAATATCATCAATAAAAATTGCTCTTTGTTCTCCATCTATATTTTTTAACTCAATTGCACATGTTTTCTTATCATTATAACTTTCATGTTTTTTAATATTTAATCCAGGATGTGCTTCTCTTACATATAATATAGCGAATGATAAATCAGTATAATCTTGAGCTATTTTTAACATTGAATCTCTTCTTCCTTGAAATAAAGGACATGTAATACTACCCATCTCAAGAACTAAATAATTCCCATTAAAATCAAGAATATTTTTATAATTTCCATCAGCTGTTTCTAGCTTTATATCAACAGCTTTATCTCCAACACCTAAGCCTTTAGATATCTCAAAATCATAATGATTTGATGAAAAATTATCATAATTATAACTCATAACATTCTCTCTTAACGATAAGACTCCTTCTCTTATAAACTATAGCATAACTAATTTTTAATAGTGATTAATCAAAATAATTTAAGTAACATGGTAAGGTTTAAGTCAACTTAACAGCAACTTCTTATGATAAGATTATAATTTAATACTACATTTCTTAATTTTTTATAAACATTAGAAAAGGAAATTTATGGCATTAATTAAAAAAAATGGTACAGAAATTTTTTATAGCGTTGTTGGTCAAGGATCTCCCCTTATTATGCTACCTGGATTAACAGGTGATCAAACAATGTGGGGAAATATAGTTTTAGAATTACAAAAACATTATCAGGTTATTCTAATTGATAATCGCGGAGCTGGTAGAAGTCAAGTTACTCAAGCACCTTTTAGCATCTCAGATATGGCAAATGATGTCATGAATGTCATTGAAGAATTAAAACTAAAAAAAACTTCTATATTGGGGCACTCAATGGGAGGTTATGTAGCTCAAGAATTTGCAATACAATACCCTGAAAAGCTTGATAAATTGATTTTAATGAGTACTCGTTGTAAGGCATCTCCTTTATCAACAATCCAAAGCGAAATAGCATTTCATCTAATAGACAGTAAAATTGACCCTATTGTGTTAATTAAAAACTCAATGACATGGTGCTTTGGTGAAACCTTTATGTCAAACGAGAAAAATGTCACAGACTATATTGAGCGTTCTTTAAATCGACAATACCCTGCACATTTAGAAGGATTTAAACATCAAGTACTAGCTATTAACTCCTTTGAAAACAATAACCTAGAAAAAATACAAGCCCCAACACTAATTATTAATGGAGAAGAGGATCGAATCGCCCCTATTCCTTATAGTGATTATATGAAAAAGCATATTCCTAATGCTCAACAAGTAATTCTAAAAAATGTTGGCCATATGCCACATATTGAGGATTGTGATCAAGTTGTTCAACAGATAAATAAATTCTTAAAACTTATTTAAAAATATGATTATTTTATAATCAATAAATTCTAAAATATTTCCAGATTTTTCTAGCTCAATTATCTTCTCCTTAAATATTAAAAGTATGATGCTATAATAACAAACTATAAATAAAGCTAGCTTGTAAAGTTATGTCATCTCAATATAAAAAGACTATCCTAATAACTGGAGCAAATAGAGGTATAGGCCTTGGTTTTGTTGAATATTATTTAGAAAAGAATTTTAATGTAATAGCTACTTGCCGTGACCCAGCTAAGGCAAATGACCTAAAAGAACTTTCTAAGAAATATCAAAACCTAACTATAGAAAAACTAGATGTTACTAGCCCTATAGAACAAAAGCAATTATTTCAAAAATATAAAAGTATAGCTATTGATATATTAATAAATAATGCTGGCATTTATCCAGAACATCATAAAAAAATAAGCATATCTGATACAGATCCTAGCTGGATAAATAATGCTTTTCAAACCAACTGTCTAGGAGCTTTTTATCTTATCCATAATTTTAAAGATAATCTACTAAGGTCTGATAATCCAATAGTTATCAATATGGCTAGTCAAGCTGGCTCTATAGAGCAAACAAAAGCTGGTTTTGGCTATTCATACCGTATATCAAAAGCAGCTCTAAATATGTTAACAAAAACATTTGCTGCGGAGTACCCAGAAATAATTACTATAAGTCTTCGACCTGGTTGGGTTAAAACTTACATGGGTGGAGAAAATGCTTCTTTAGAAGTAAAAGACAGCATTATGGCAATGACTAAACTCATCGGCTCACTTAAATCTGAAGACTCAGGTAAATTCCTAGATGCTCAAGGCAATCAAGAAAAGTGGTAAGTCAAAATAACTTGCTAACACTTTAACAACCTTTATTATATTGTTATTCTTATAAAATATAAAACTCCTATTCTTTAGTGTAAAATGACATCTTATTCAATAATCAAAAAACTTAGCATCACATGCTTAATTGGTGCATTAATTATATGGGTGCTATACCCTTTTATTTATCCAATCTTGTTTGCAGCTCTTCTAGCAATAATACTTGCTCCTGTACAAGTAAATCTAGAAAAACACATAGGTAGACATAAAAGTAGCTTCCTTATAGCTATGGGAATTTTATTATGTATCTTTATTCCTATGCTAATTGCAATATCATATGCTATTACAGAAATTATTTCTTATTTGCAAAATTCTGAATCTTTATCTCAAACATTCAATCAACTTAGCAACTCTATCGCAAAGATACCATATGCTGGAGACTATCTGCAGCAGTATTTTGATAAACTAATAGGCGCAATTAAACACGATAAAGAAAAGATTATTGCTAATCTTGGACAGATTTTACCTGCAATCAGATACATAGGCTCTACATCTATAAGTCTACTAACAGACTTTTTAATAACTATTTTACTTGTTTATCAATTTTTAGTAAGTGGTTCAACCGTAGAGAAATTCTTCAAAAATATTGTCTTAAAGGACTTTCATGATAGTGATAGCTTTATCTCTACTGCGATCATAACAACTCGTAGAGTTAGCTTAGCAATATTTCTAACAGCAATGCTTGTTGGCATAATTATGGGAATCACTTTCTCTGCATTATCTATACCTAGTCCAATACTATTTGCCTTTGTTTCAGCTATAGCTTCAATGATTCCATTTATGGTTGGTATTGTTTATATACTTTTAGGGGCTGCGGTATTTGTAATATATGGTGTAACAAAAGCTATTATTATCTTAGTAATTGGATTTGCACTTAATATTTTTACAGATAATATTATGCAACCTAAGATTATTAATAAACAAGTTAAACTCAGTTTTGTAGCCTCATTAATTGGTATTATGGGAGGAATCCAAGCTTTTGGTTTTATTGGAATATTCTTAGGCCCTGTAATATTCAATGTGGCTTTTGTTGGCATTGAAAAATTAATGGATGGTAAGGAATACTAATTTTTTTAAGCTTGAGGATAACCCTCAAAACTATAAACATTTTCAAAATTTTCATCCCAATTAGCTTTACTTGCTGTAAAGATATGTGCCGTTGGTTTAATTGAAATATTATCATCTAAGCTACCAGCAGGAACAACAACCAAACCTAGCGCTGCTACTTCAATCGGCATAGCTGAGCCACACTCTTTACAAAAACTTTTTGTATGTCTAGTTGCAGGTAATTTAAAATTCTTAACCAATTCTTGCCCAGAATTCCACTTCAACTTTGCATTATTTGAAAAAAGATTGGCTGCATGAGCTGAGCCTGTATCTTTACGACAATAAGAGCAATGACATAAAAAGAAACTCTCAAAATCACCATCTATTTCAAAGTTAACACTGCCACATAAACACGATCCTTTAACGCTCATAAATATTATATCCAAATTGGTTTATTTAAGTAATTTGATGATTATATGAGTTAAGCTTATAAATATCAAATGCTGAAAATAATAATGGCTTGCTCAAGAAGTTTGTTTAGAATGAATTTTACTGTTTTTTTACTTAAAATCGCAAATGGAATCTCTAAAACACCCCAAAGGACTCAAATTCTTATTTTTCGCAGAAATGTGGGAACGCTTCAGTTACTACGGATTAGCAGCAATATTAATTCTATACATGACGCAGAAGTTAAACTTTACAGATGCAAATGCTGCTTTAATATTCGGTAGTTATGTAACATTTCTTTATATCACTACTGCAGTTGGTGGCATATTAGCTGATAGAGTGATTGGTTATCGCCGTTGTGTACTAATCGGTGGTATCTCAATTATATCAGGACATATAATTATGGCATTATCAGGCTCTAGTGATACTGCTCTATTTTTAGGTTTGGGATGTATCTCTGCTGGTACTGGCTTCTTCAAAGCCAATGTCTCAACTATGGTTGGTAGACTTTATGATGATAAAGAAGCTCTACGAAATTCGGGCTTTGCTTACTTCTACACAGGTATCAATCTTGGAGCTGTAATAGCTACTTTTGTTGTTGGCTATGTCGGTGAGAAGATTGGCTGGCACTATGGCTTTAGTTTAGCGGCTTTTGGTATGGCACTTGGATTAATATTTTTTGAATCAGGTAAAAAACATTTTCCTAAAAGTTGTGATGAACCTAACTTTGAAATTATGAAAAAGAATTTATTCTTAGGATTAAATGTTTGGTACGCTATAATTTTATTCGTAGTAGTTTCAGCATGTGTTTTTGCTTATCTAATAGCTCATCCAACACAATCCATGGTAATAATTTCATTATCTGGAATAGTTCTATTAGTTTATTTAGTCTCTCTATGGAAGTCTCTTGGAAAAGCTCAAAAAACTAATATTGCAATTTTATTAATACTTTCAATATTTATGCTGTTCTATTGGTCACTAAGTAACCAAACATCTATTAGTATACCTTTATTCATAAAGAGTAATATTGATCTGCATATTTTAGGTTTTGATATGCCAGTAACTACGCTTATGGCAACACAGTTAACCTTGTTAATAATCATAAACCCTTTCTTTGCTATTTTATGGCAAAAACTAGGCCAGAGAAACAAAGAACCATCTGATGAATTTAAATTTGTTCTTAGTTTGGTATTTCTTGCATTGTGCTTTTTATTCTTAAGTATAGCTGGATCTATAGCTGCCCATGCTGGGCATTCAAATGTAATATGGTTATTACTATGTTATCTAATGCTAGTATTTGGTGAACTATGTATTTCCCCAGTTGGTTTAGCCTTAGTTACTCGTCTAGCTCCTGAACATCTAAAATCAACGATGATGGGGGTATGGTGGACGATTAGTGCTTATGCTGGATTTTTTGGTGGTATAATAAGCTCTCATATTGCTGTTACTAAAAATACACCAGCTAGTAGCTTTGCTTCAGGATACTTTAAGCTTTTTATTGCAGCAATTATTATGGCTGCTATATTGCTAGCATTAACTCCTATATTAAAAAAACTCACTAAACTTAGGGTGTAATAATGATTTTAATTGCAAATGATGAAGGTCGTGGAGGAGTTCCAGAAGCCTTTAAACGACTCCAAAATAAAGAAAATGGCCTTAGATCTATAATTGAAGGTATCAAACTTGTAGAAAACGACACTTCTATTAAAACCGTAGGTAGAGGTTCTTGGCCTGACATACTAGGAAATGTAACTTTAGATGCTTCTGTAATGGATGGAGATGATCTACGTACAGGATCTATAGGTGCTCTTAAAGGCTATGCAAATGCTGTTGAAGTCGCTTATGAAATTATGCAAAGATTACATCATGAGATATTAGTTGCTGAAGGTGCTAATAAATTTGCAAATGAAATTAATGCTACGAAAATTGATAACCTATTACCAGAGATTAAAAAAGTATGGCAAGAGCATTTAGATAAACATTTAACTACTGAGCAAAAAGCGAACTTTCCTAATATCCCATTAATTGAGCTAAGCAAATTTGCTATAGATCCTGAAAAGGTTTTTGATACTACTGTGTATCTATCAAAAGATCATAACAACACTATTTCATCTGCTACAAGTACTTCTGGTTGGGCTTGGCGCTATCCTGGTAGATTAGGCGATAGCCCAATTATCGGTGCTGGTTCATATGCTGACTCTAGATATGGAGCTTGTGCATGTACTCACACTGGTGAGATGGCTATTCGTTGTAGTACTGCAAGATCTGTAGTTTTATATATGAAAATGGGAATGTCTGTAAAAGATGCTGTGTTAGAAGCTGCTAAAGACTTACGCCATTTGAAAACTGGATACTTAGATGAGCTAACAATTCATGCAATTGATAATCAAGATAATTATTATGTTGCAAGTTTCAAAGGTAGCGAACCAGTCTTTTACTGGGTTTGGACTGATGATATGGAAGAGCCTATTAAAAAACAAGCTAGGTTGATTTTGTAAAACATAAATCTATTTGGCTTTTTAAGCATATAAATGTATTTCTAGATATAAATTCACTATAATCAATATATCTAAAATAAAAATATCTCTAAATGAAAAAATTACTCTTATCAACTTTAATTATAATATTATTTCTTAGTGCCTCTTACTCAGCAGAAAAAGATTACATGGGCATGTCGAAAGATCAGGTCAAAAATTCTATTCAGACAATGAAGGTGTTTGATGCCTCATTAACATATCCATATCCTATATGGTTTAGTACTGGTCTAGTTGGTGATGTCTATAGAGACCAAAAAGGAGGAGGCTTTTTATATGAGCAAATACCTACAGGACAAAAATTTGATAGTTGGAATGAAATATATACAATAGCAAGCATCTATGACAAAGAGGGTAAAATTAGTGTTTCACAATATCAAGCTTTTATTCTAAATGGTTTTTCAAGTTCATGTAATCATAATATTAAGGTTCTTAATGCTGTAAAAACTAAATCATCCAGTATAGTAATTTTATTATGCGGGTCACTAACTAATAAGGATATAAAAGCTTATAACAATGCTCCTGGTGAAGTCGCTATTTTTAAATTAATGAAGTTTAAAAACACATTGATTCAAGTTGGTCAAGAGTGGAAAACTAAACCTTTTGATGCTACAAAAATTAATCAGTCAGATTTCCTTGATAAAGCATATCAATATATCGGTAGCAAACAAGACTTTACTCTAGCTTTTCAAAAAATCCATAAAGATGTTAGTGCTACACAAGCTATTTCAAAGCCTTATTAGCTTAGATCTTAAGTCTATATAATCTTTTATAAAATCTGTTAATTTTATAACTATATTTAAAAAGTACATTAGCGATCAGAAGTTTCAAAAATAAATGATTAGAAAATAAAACTGTTTGAACGAAGTGAGTTTTTTATTTTCCATTTATCTTAAACTAAGATAGCTTAGTACTAGGCAGTTTTGCATACTTTTTCTGCCATGAAAAAAGTATGTCGCGATAACTTACATAGTAAGTAGCGAAAAATCCTTTTATATTTTAATATAACTTCACTTCATATAAATTCAAATCAAAACTCATACCATCAATAACTCTATAATCTTTTATAGAACCTATCATTACACCACCTGCTTTTGATATTACAGCTATACCTGGTTCATTTTTATTAAGGCAGGAAATTTTTATTGTTTTAATTTTTCTATCTCTTAAATATTCTTTGATTGAAGCTATTGCTTTTGACACAACTCCAAAGCCTTGTGCCGATTTAGCCAACCAATAACCAATTTCTGCTTCAGATCTCCGATGACAAATATATTTTATATTAAATACTCCTATAATTTGATTATTCAATATAACCTTATAACATTCAGCTCTTAATGATGTTCTCTGTATCCTCTTAGATATATACTCTCTTGCAGATTCAATACATCTAACATCATCAACCCAATCTAAGTAATAAAGTACTCCTCTATTCTCATTAACTAACTCTAAGATTTTTTTAGAATCACTAATCAATAACTTTTCAAGAGAAATATCTTCTGAAACCTTAATCACCCAATCACCCTATATCCAAACCAATCAGGTTTTAAATCATATTCTTCATCACTTGGAGTTAAGTGAATATACTTACCGTCTATAGAACTAAGCTCTAAGCAATCATCAACTTCCATAAGATTATCTTTATGCTGATGTAATGAGTTTTTTAGTAAGTTTTTCTTAGCTTTTTCTTTTGCTTCTGTTATATCTGCAGCAACAAATAATGCAAATTCATGTAGCTCATTTAGCTTAGACTCATCATAACCACCGAGGTTTACAAAATATAATTTCTTATTAAAATTTTGAGGCTTATCTTGAAGTGATATTTGGTATCCATCTGCACCCTTCACAGACTTGTAACTATCCATGTGTAAACCTTTGACTGTACCAAACCAGTTCTGTCTAAGTTGCTCGTAAGTATCTTCGATAGTATCTCCAATTACAAACTGTATGTCATGTAACTCGATATTTGCTTTTGGTGCACTACCACCAAGATAAACTATAAATAATTGACTCATAAAAACTCTATAAAATTAATTTTCTTAAATGAAGTATAGCTAATTTTATTAAGATCATAAAACAGGTTATAACATTTTATGCTTTGGATTTATCTTTGCTGTAAGAATATGATCTTGCCATTTCCCTGCTATTTTAAGATATGATTTTGCTAATCCTTCTTTTTCAAAACCCAGCTTTAACAACACCCTTTCACTACGAATATTTGAAGGTATATAATTTGCCATAACTCGATGTAAATCAAACTCTTCAAATACATAGTTGATTGCTGATTCTAAAACCTCTGTCATTAACCCTTTTCCTTGATATTTTTCTGCTAAAGAATATCCAAGATTACAAGCTTGAAACACTCCATAAACAATATTTGAGAAATTACAGATAGCAATGATTTCAGTACTATCTTTGTTTAATGCCACAAGTTTTAAAGATGATTTATTCTTGAACTCTTGTTGATTTTGTTCCAAAATTTTAGAGAAATTCTCTAGTGTATAAAAATCTTTATCTCTTATAGGTTCCCAAGGATCTAAATGTTTCTTATTACCAAAATAATAATTTAACATTAGTTGCGCATTACTTGGTTCTAATAATTTAATTATTGTTCTTTGTGTATGAATTTCAATACTCATAAATAATATCTAAAACTATCTATAAAAGTTAAGTATATCAAGTACATAACATTACTTATATCATTCTAAGCAAATACTGATATTAAGAACTAGACTAACATTATTAACGAAACTATAAACATTAATGCAACATATATCCTTTTTAATATATGTTGCTCTAAGATATTTACTAATCTAGCACCTATTAAGCTACCTAGCACACACGGAATAATTGTAGATAAAAATATTGGTGTGACTAAATACCCTATATGATTTGAGCTAACCCCACTGATTGATATGCCCATAATAATTAGAAATAACCCGACTATTGTAGAATATGTAAAAACTAGTAGTACTGATGTTCCAATTGCTTTTCTAAGGTTTATACCAGCACTTACAAAAAATGGTACATTAAAAACTGATAATCCTAGAAAAGCTGATATGCCTCCAAGAAATGTTGACATGCTATTAAATTGATATTTTTTAAAATTTATTTTCTTTGAATTTTGGATATTAAATTTCATCATCCATATAGCTATTATAAATACAGCGATAGCAAATGTTTTCTTTAAACTCTCACTATTTGTAATCATCATTAAAATAGCTCCTATAAGCACCCCTATAATCATAAAATATATACATGATTTATACAGAGTGAAATCGATATTCTTATATCTCATATGCTTAATACTAGAGATAAGTCCTAATGTAATTGATGCACAAGATCCTGTTGCTATGGTCATTTGCATCTTATGATCAAGCATTGGGTAAAAGTGAGTTATTATCCAATATATTGTCGGTACTGATAAGAGTCCAAAACCTCCTCCTAACATACTAGAAAGTAAGCTAGCTACGAAAGAAAATATTACAGATATAAGTATTACCATTATTATTTCTTAATGAATCATTTTAAATCCAAGTTATCTAAGTGTTTTTTATAATTTAATGTATATTCTTCTATTTTTGGATCTTTCATCACATCATTACAGATAAATGTAGGTAATGGCGACATTCCAAGAAACTGATGTGCTTTATGGAAATGTAAATATACACCGTCTACTCCAACACCTTCAAAAAATTGATCTTTTTCAGTAAAGGCTTCCATAGGAGCGTTCCACGTTAAAGATAGCATATATTTCTTGCCCTGAAGTAATCCACCAGAGCCATATTTTTTAGTAGCATCATAGCGAGATCTACCATCGCTTGCATATAATACTCCATGTCCTGTTGTCAAAACTTCATCAAGATATTTTTTGACAATCCAAGGTGGTCCCATCCACCAACCTGGCATTTGATGAATTATCGTATCAACCCATAACCATTTTTGTATCTCTTCATCAATATTATAGCCACTATCAATATTAGTAACCTTTACTTCATGACCAGAGCTTATTAGATGACTTTCAGATAAATCTGCCAAGTATTGATTAAGCGCACCCTTTGAGTGTCCAAAGTCTTTTTTACCATTTATTATAAGAATTTTACTCATTTTAAATCCATATGTTTTATTTTAAAAATAAATGCTTAATTAATAATTTATCTCTAAGAGAACTATAGTGCCTTAACTTTTTGCTAGCTTTAAAGTTCTATATTTCAAAATAAATAATAATCCCGCCCCTATTAAAGAAAGAATTATCCCAGAGATAATACTACTAGAATAAGCAAATCCATAAGCTATAGGTAACCCTCCTAAAAAAGCTCCTAAAGCATTCGCTATATTAAAACCTGCTTGGCTAACAGCTGAACCAAACATCTCAGCACCTTTGAACACTTTTATCAACAATGTTTGAATTGATGGAGCTAATCCAAAGGCAAAAAAACCAATTCCAAAACTTAATACTACAGAGATAAATTTATAATCTATTAACAGATACGCTAATAATAAAACTATTAACAAACCTATTAAACTAGCAATAGTAGCATTTAAAGCACCTACATTATCAGTTAGTCTACCACCATATATATTTCCGCTAAACATTCCTAAACCAACGAAAAATAATACATAAGGAATTGAGTTCTCTGAAATATGTGTAATATTTATCATCATCGGAGATATATAACTATACCAAGCAAATAATCCTGCAAATGCTAATGATACTACACCAAATGCTAACCATGTATCTAATCTCATCATGACTTTTAAAGTTGAAGTATTATTATTCGATTCTTCTTTATTTAGATCAACATGAGGTATCCATAATATAGTAGTAATAGTTGTCGCAATTCCTATTAATCCAACTATAACAAATGCTGCTTGCCAGCTAGTTATTAAAACTAAATGTGTTGCCAATGGTACGCCAATAATATTAGCTATCGTCAATCCAGTAAACATCAACGCAATCGCTAAAGACTGTTTACCTCTGTCTGCCACTTCCATAGCAACAATTGCTCCAACTCCAAAGAAAGCACCATGTGGTAATCCTGATAAGAACCTTGTAACCATTAGAAAATCATAACTTGTCGAGAAAATAGATAAACTATTGAACAAAGCTATCATAATACTTAATGCTATTAATAATGATCTTGGACTAAGTTTTTTTGAAAATAATACTAAGGCTGGAGCCCCAATAATAACACCTAACGCATAAATACTAATTAAATGCCCTGCTTGAGGAATGCTCACTTGAAAATATTGCGATATTTGCGGCAAAATTCCCATCATAATAAATTCTGTAATTCCTATGGTAAGAGCCCCTAACATTAAGGGAATTAGACTTTTTTTCATTATAAATCTCCGAATGAGGATAAGATAAAAATACTTTAGTATCTAATTATCAAATTTTGTAAAACTATGAGTATTATACTTTTTATATTTTTAATGATAATATGCAAAATAATAAAAACACTTTTCAGAAAAACTGAAAAATGAAAATGCTATCTGAACTACAGCTATTCGTAGCTGTAATAAATCATGGAAATCTATCAGCTGCAGGACGAGAATTTTATTTATCTCCAGCAAGTATAAGCAATAAAATTAGTGCATTAGAAGACTACTATGATGCAAAGTTATTAGTTAGAACTACTAGAAAAATTGAAGTTACAAAAGCTGGTGAAATGCTCTACCAATCAGCAGTTAAACTTTTAGAAGAATTAAATTGTATAAAAGAAAATATTCAAGCTAATATAAATAAAGCAGAAGGTCTTATTAGATTGACTATACCTTTTGACCTTGGCGAACAATTTATACTGCCAATATTAGATAAATTTAGTGAAATTAACCCCAAGGTCAAATATGATATTCTTTTCACTGATGATATAGTTTCTTATAATCAATTTCCTTTTGATATAGCGATTAGGCAAGGTAACTTACAAAATAGTAATTTCATCGCAAAAAAATTAATCAAAAGCTACAGAATATTATGCGCTAGCCCAAAATATCTAAAGAAAATGAATATCACTAATATCAATGACATAAATATCTTAAAAGATTGTGATTTTATTACTATAAAAATAAATGGTACCGCGATTAAAAACTGGTATTTAATAGACCCTCAAAATAATAAACTTGAAATTAACCTAAATCCATCATGTATTGTTAATAATGGCTATATAAGTCGTAAAATGTGTCTAAGAGGATATGGCATAGCTTCAAAATCATACTGGGATATAAAAAAAGATCTAGACTCTGGTGAACTTATTCAGATATTACCAGACTACAAAGTCACCCTAAATGCAAATGATAAACCTGATAATGTGATTAGTTTAATCTACCCTTATAAACAGTTCCAACCATATAGAGTTAGAATGCTAAATGAATTTATAATAAATAATTTTCCTAAAAATAGCTAAAAAACTGGCTATCTGCAAGCTGAATAACAATTAGTTTATTAATATTATTGAGCTATAATAAATTAAATAAATTATTACTAATATTTTAACAAATGATAAAACTAGAAATATCTATTGATAATTATCAATCCATTCTTAATGCCCAAAAAGCAGGTGCTGATAGACTTGAGTTATGCTCAGCATTAGGGGTTGAAGGTCTTACCCCCTCTCCTAGCTTGGTAAAATTTGCTAAAGCTAATTTCAAAGGATCGTTACAACCTATTATTCGCCATCGTGCTGGCGATTTTTATTACGACTCTATAGATCAACAAATCATGCTTGATGATCTAAAAACAATGCTTGACCTAGATGTAGATGGCATAGTTATCGGAGCTTTAACTAAGCAAAATGAAGTTGATAAAGATTTTCTAGAACCATTTATCAAACTTACAAAACAAGCTAAAAAAGAGCTGACATTCCATAGAGCTATAGATATAGCCAATGACATTCATGCTAGTACTCAAGAAGTTATTGAGCTTGGGTTTGATAGAATTCTTACATCGGGAGCTGGCTTAAATGTAATAGAAGGATTAGAAACTGTAAAATCATTACAACAGAATTTTGGTAGCCAGATTCAGATAATGCCAGGTGGCGGAATTAACTCTCAGAATGTAAGAGAAATCTTAGAAGTTACAAAAGTAACAAATATCCACGGTTCTGCTTCTAAAAAAATCTTACGTGATACTAGAACTACTGCATTTCCTAGCTCTGCTCTAGAGATCAAAACTAGTCAAGTTGATGAGATATCTGCAATTAAAGCAAAACTACATTACTCATAAACAAATTATCACAAATTTATATTTTCTCTTTTTATAAGCTTAATCCTAGATTTTAGTAACGCTTAACTATAACCTTGTAATCTAAGTTTTCTAATAAATTTCAAACTATGATAAAAAATATATTCTTTGATCTTGATGGTACTCTTGTCAATACTGTTGGAGATATTACAGTTGCTACAAATACTATGCGTAAACACTTTGGACTTAAACCTATTTCTGAAGATGTCATCGCAAACATCGTTGGCAAGGGCTACCCTACAACTGTTAGAAAAGTATTGGCTTTAGATTTTGATGATAAGCAATATGTTGAATCTATAGCTGATGAAGGTGTCAAAATTGTAAGTCAAACATATAAGTCTCTTAATAGTGCTAATAGCAAAGTATATCCTAATGTACCTGAAACGCTTGAGTTTTTAAAAAGTAAAAATATAAAAATGGTTGTAGTTACAAATAAATATGAGCAAGATGCCATAGAGTCTCTAACACATTTAGGGTTAATTGATTACTTTGAGATGATAATTGGTGGCGATACTACATCTAGCTATAAACCTTATCCTGAGCCTCTACTCTTTGCTATGGATAAACTAAATGCTAAAGCTGAAGAAAGTCTAATGATTGGCGACTCAATGAATGACTTCCTATGTGCAAAAGAAGCAAATGTAAAAGCTATAATGCTAAGTTATGGTTATCACAATGGTGTTAATCTTAAAGCTCTAGATAGCTTTGCTTATATCGATGATTTTGCTGAGATAAAAAGTCTTATATAAAATATAAAGACATCAGGAGATTAGTAACGAAATAGATCAACTAATATCTTTTATCAAAATAAACTTCTTAAGATAATAATTTCAAAATTTCACTTACTTAAGCACTATGCTATAATTTCGCCATAATCATATTTTAAAGAACCTTTTAAAATGGCAAATCATCATAAATTAATAATCTTAGGATCTGGCCCTGCTGGATATACTGCAGCAATCTATGCAGCTCGTGCAAATCTAAACCCTGTAATAATCACAGGGATGCAACCAGGTGGACAACTTACAACAACTACTGATGTTGATAACTGGCCAGGTGAAGCTGATGGCATCATGGGTCCAGAGCTTATGGAAAAACTACAAAAACAAGCTGAAAGATTTGATACACAGATCATATATGACACTATTAACTCTGTAGATCTACAAACTAAACCTTTAAAACTAGCAGGCGAATTAGAAGAATATACTTGTGATGCCCTAATTATCGCAACTGGAGCTACTGCTAGGTATCTAGGACTAGAATCAGAAGAGAAATTTATGGGTAAAGGTGTCTCTGCTTGTGCTACTTGTGATGGTTTTTTCTATAAGAACAAAGATGTTGCTGTAGTTGGTGGTGGTAACACTGCGGTTGAAGAAGCCCTTTTCTTGTCAAATATTGCCAAATCTGTGACACTAATTCATCGTAGAGATTCGCTTAGATCTGAGAAAATCCTTATCGATAAACTAATGGAAAAAGCTGAGAATGGTAATGTAAATATTATTTGGGATACAACATTAGAAGAAGTTCTTGGTGACGATATGGGTGTAAATGCACTACGTGTTAGAAATGTCAAAACTAATGAGGAATCTCAAATAGATGTAATGGGAGTATTTATTGCTATTGGTCATACTCCAAATACTGGTATATTTGAAGGTCAGATTGAAATGGAAAATGGCTATATCAAAGTTAAATCTGGTCTAGCTGGTGATGCTACTCAAACAAATATCAAAGGTGTATTTGCTGCTGGAGATGTGGCTGATCATATATACAAACAAGCAGTAACTTCTGCTGGTACTGGCTGTATGGCTGCACTAGATGCTGAGAAATTTCTAGATAATTTAGAACAATAATTTATTTTCTAATCTTATATAACTTATTTACTTCATAGATTTCAGGCCTTTAAATATTGGCCATAAAGTACATAATGCTAATATCGCTAATATATAAAACCACTCGTTGCTAGGCAGTGGATCGATATAATTAATTACAAAAAATATCGTATACATAAACATCACAACTAGACCAGATAAACCATATGAAACACCTTGGATTTTACCTTGTAAGTTTATAGGTGTATTTTTCTGAGCTATTGTTACAGCTATCACCCATGATGATATAAATATACCTGCGATAAAGTAATATAAAATTGCAAAATTCACACTATGATTTAAAGCTAAACATATATACATCAAAGCTGAGAAAGACATAGAAAGAATTAATGTCAATCTTGGTGATACCCTCTCTATCATATAAGGCAAAAGGATACTTCCAACAATAAAGCCTACCGAAAATGCCACTTCTATCAAACCAAACTCTAATGATGAAGCTTGAAGAATATTTTTAGCATATGGCGATATAAAGATTGGAGCAATCATATATATACATGTAATACCAACTTGAGCAAAATAGCACCAATAAAGTGGTTTATTTTGATTTAGATAACTAAAAACTTCTTTCCAGTTATCTAAGAAACTACCTTCATTCTTTTTTACCTTTCTCTTAGGGATAATCATAAAACTACATAGTGTTGCAAGAATGCATCCAACTAGCATAATCATCATAATCTGATGCATATCAAAATACACTATAAGCATCCCCCCTAGTGACATACCTATTACCATCCCAAACTCAAATAATCCATCCATAGTACTATTTGCATAAAGAAGAACATCATCATTAGGAAATAACTCTCGAGACATTATCATCATTGCTGGCATAAAAAATGCTAATATAATTCCCCAAATACCTGTAAATAAATATACTTTCCCAACAGTATCCAAACTAGTGAGAAATATAAATACAAGAAGCAATATTACCCTTAATAAATTAACAGTAACGATAATTACCCGTCTAGGTACAAGATCAGCAAAATATCCTGTAATTGGAGATAATATAACTCCAAATATCCACCATGAAAATATAAATAAGATTATAACCTCAATATTGTTCTTCAAAGTTAGTAAATGCCAGCTAATAGATATATAAGCCATACCTACAACGACAGCATTACAAATGCTCATAATACAAGCATAACTAAAAGAGCTATTGCTAAATAATCTACTTCTAGCTTTAAAATAATTAAGCATACCAATACCTATCTAAAATAAGATTTTTTAAGTCATAAGACTAAATTAATCACTGAAAATGCAGACACAAATAATCTAAGGAAATTCTATATTAAAAATATTTATAAGCAAGATATAGATCAGCAAGTATTTGGAGGAGTAACTACTTTAGAGGTTGAGAGCATTTGAATAATATTGAACAAATAAACATCTATGCTACAAATATCCTGAAATTACGCTTATACTTTTTTTAACAGAGTCATAACTAAGTACAGCCTCTTCTTTAGTTACTTTATATTTTTTTCCATGGACTACTTCATTTCTTAAATCCTTTGTATTACGGCACCACTCTCTAAATTCACTAGTTAATGAAAAATCAAAGCCTAAAGCATCTTTGACTAATAATTCTGCTATTTTATATGAAGATAGTGGTGTTCTATGGCGATCATTTTTATGAAACTTATTTTCAATTTCCGCATCAGATAACCCTAATTTCTTATATGCATCTCTAAGTCTTATATTTAAAAAAGTTTCAAACAATACGGCTGACTCTATTGCTGCTAATCTCCATTCTCTTAAATCTAGCTTGTCTTCAACTTCAAGCTGCAAAGTTTTAATAATTGATGGCTCAATATCTTTATCTAATACTTGTCTTAATTCTAAATCTTCTTTATCTAGTATAGATCCCCCCATGCCTCTCATTGTTGCATCCATATGATAAATAAGACCAGAAAATAAATTATCATTTTTTTCATCATTTAGGATTGATTTATCTGTCACATAAATTTTAGTAATAGTAGAATTATCTTTATAACTATCAAAAACAAAAAACTCTTGAATTATAGCCGGAGTTATTGATCTTATATAAAATTTACCTGTAATGACTCTATAATGCTCAATAAACTTATTAACAGCTTCTATTGCTAAATTAATAAAATATTTAGTATTATGAAACTTTTTTATGTCAAACTGTTTTAAATCAAAATTAATACGAACAGAGGAAAAAGATGCTCTACCAGTCCTATCACCCTCTATCTCACCACAAAGATCAACTGATTTATTCTGTGTAATACGACGTAAGAATTGAATACCTACAAATACATCATAAATCTTAACAATATATGCTTTTTCTATTTTACTAGGAATATAAACAGGAGCTCTACTCCCTATAATAAATCTATCATTCTTTTTACAATTAGGAGCATATCGCGAGTAAGGAAGATCTTTTTTATTCTTATATGCATTAAACCACTCTTCAAGCTCCTTATCCTTAAAACCATCTTTAACAAAAATAAGAAAGGGAAGATCAAAATATATTGATTTATAATACATTTCTTTTGATTGATTGTTCATTTTCATTATTATGGCACTTTATTTACTCCATATAATTTAATATAAACACTTGTGAAAACTATAGCAATATAAGATCTATCAACAAGTAGTTTTAAAAGCAAATGACTAGAAAATAAAGCTGTTTGAAAGAGGTGAGCTTTTTATTTTCCATTTGTTTTAAACTACAATAGCGTAGTGCTAGGCAGTTTTGCATACTTTTTCTGCCATGAAAAAAGTATGTCGCTATAACTTACGTAGTAAGTAGCGAAACTATAAACAAGATTTAAGCTATTACTTAATATTCCCAACTCTGATATTCTTTATTTTTTGATTTCATTGTCTCATATAACCAAACCATACGATCCAAGTACCAGCTTTTTCCTATATATGCTAATGCTGTACCAAAAACAGCTCCCCAAACAGAGTAATAAATAATAGCCCAAATTGCTAGTATCATTCCAATAGAAGAAATTATATTAAGGATACTATATAAAGGAGTTTTATGAATATCTGGTATCTCGATGCGATCTCTATTTAAATAAACTCTCTCGCCTAATACAGACTTAGAGGCCCAATTTTTTGTTGAGAGAGGCTTACTAAAAAACACTGGATTTAAAAACATCCACAATAAAGAAATAACACCTGGGATAACACACCACCAACCTATCCAAATACGACTCCAAAATGCTAATACAATTAAAGGAAGCACAGAATATCTTGTCCAAACACTCCATGGGTTAGCATGCTTCATCCAGTTATCATCCGTTAGATTAAATACTTTTGCTACTTTTCTTTCTAGAGTCATACTAGTGTTTAATTATCAGTATCTTTGATAATTATTCTATCAATTAAAATCGATGAGGCGAAACTTATAATTGTTAAAAGATTAATATTCAGAGGTAATATTTATTTAATTATCGCCCTCTTAAAAAGAAATTATCTAACTGCGCAAAATTAAGCTTCACCCAAGTTGGTCGGCCATGATTACATTGGCCTGAGTTTTCAACAGTCTCCATCTGTCTTAATAGATGATTCATTTCTGGAATACTTAACTTATCATTAGCTCGTACAGCAGCATGGCAAGATACTGTAGCCAAAATATGATTTAGGTAAAACTCAACACTTTTTGTCTTACCTGAGGATACTAGCTCTGTAGCTACATTTGATATTAACTCTTGAATATCTTTGCTTTTAACATAGATTGGCACTGCTCGCACAAGCACAGCATCATCAGCTACTATAGATATTTCAAAACCAAGCTTCTCAAAAACTTCAATATTTTCATCAATAGCTGCAACTATACTACTTGATAGCTGACAAGTTAGAGGAACTAGAAGATTCTGCTTAAATTTATCAGCATCTGCATGCCAAGTTTTTTTCATTTCTTCATAGAGGATTCTCTCGTGTGCAGCATGCATATCCACAAGTACCACACCATCATCTACTTGCGAGAGAATATATATACCATGAATCTGACAGATAGCTTGACCTAAACCATTAGATTTTGGCTTTTGTGATATATGAATTTCATTTTCTTGAGTAGTTTGATTATTTAAATATTTATCAAGTAGATTAGTATTTGAGTCAGTCTCTTCTTGATCTTCTATACTGATATCCAAACTCATATTACCAATATTAAGCGGATTATTTACACTACTTGATCTTTCTTGGATATTGTTATCACGAAGAGTAGGTTTATCAACTTCTATATCAGCACTTGTAGTTATAGCTTTATTTACAGTACCAAAAATAAAATCATAGATAAATTTTTGGTTTCTAAAGCGTACTTCACTCTTAGCAGGATGAACATTTACATCCACTTCTTTATAATCCATATCAAGATAAAGTAAAAATGCCGGATATCTATTGCCATACATTACATCTTTATAAGCATTTTTTATCGCATGAGTGACAATTTTATCTTTGATAATACGCCCATTTATATAGAAACTCTGCATATCTGCTCTAGCTCTATTAAACCTCGGACTAGCTGCCCAACCCCATAGATGAGCATCACCAACTTCTTTATCTATATAGATAGCATTTTCAATAAAATCACGACTATATAAATCTAAAACACGATTATATTTAAGCTGTGCATCTTCTGCTAATAATAGATCTTTGACCTCTTTACCATTATGAATAAGTCTAAAAGCTATACCAAAATAGCAAAGCATATATTTCTTAAGTAAATCAGAAATATGTAAAAACTCAGTATTGTCTTTCTTTAAAAACTTGCGTCGAGCTGGCGTATTATAAAATAGCTCACTAACCTCAATAGTTGTCCCTGTCACATGTGCAGCTGGTACAACCTCTCTAGTTTGGTTATTGATTTGCCAAGCATCATCTAAATCCTGATGTTTTGAGATAATCTTTAGCTTTGAAACAGATGCAATACTCGCCAGAGCTTCTCCACGAAAGCCCATACTTGCAACAGATTCTAACTCTTCAAGGGTATAAACTTTGCTTGTTGCATGAGGCGCCAAAGCTAATTTTAAATCATCCTGTGTAATCCCTCTACCATTATCTCTGATTCTAATTAGAGATTTACCACCTTCTTGGATTTCAATAGTTATCTCAGTTGCTCCAGCATCTATAGAATTCTCAACTAACTCTTTCACTACAGAAGAAGGTCTTTCAATAACCTCTCCAGCAGCTATTTGATTTGCTAGATTTTCTGGTAATATTTTTATTTGGCGATAATCATTCATTTTTACATCTTAATTTATATAGGATCTTTTACAAAATCTCTTGTTGAGCATTCTTCAAAGAGCTTTTGATTTATTACTTTGCCATTTTTATCTTCATAAGGGTAAATATTATCTTTGGTTAAACCACATAATTTTCTTATCTTTTTAGCCTCTGTTTTCGAGATTCTTTCCCAATACTCATTCTTACCTAATAGCCCCCAAAATGCCCTAACGTATATTTTCTTACCATATTCAATAGTCTGAGCTTGTACATGATAATATTTACCATCATGTGGATTTAAAACCGCACCATTGGCATACAAAGGACCTTTGCTATTATTTTCATAATAATCATTCTTTTGCATTCCCCAAACAAACTCTAACCCTTGATATTTATCTTGACCGCTAGAGTAATCATATTTATTACCATAAGCATTGCCTTTTCCACATTCTTTACAATAAATAATCGGAGCATGTACTTTGTTATAATCAACATTTGATAATGGTACAAAGATTTCAGCATTCAAATTTCCTTGGTCATTATTGTATGCATGAATAACTGAAACATTAGTGCTTGTGGTTTTATCTTTTTGCAACCAATAGCCATTAGCTAAAAGTTTTTTCTCATTAGCATAGCAACTAGCAAAATAAGTAAATAAAAAAATTAATATAATTTTTCTTAGCACTATATGTTTAAATTTGGAAAATGATTTTAGAAGAAAGTATAAAGAAAAAATGTTATTAGTTAAACAGGACTTTTCACTCCAAACTGAGATACTGGATAATCTATACATTCGCCAGTTACTTTCTTATCTTTATTAGTATAGTTTCCATTAGCATCCACACCACAATCTTTTTTAACTTTCTCGTAGTCTGCTTTTGTTATTCTTTGCCAATGAGCAGCTTTGCTTCCTAGTTCTTTACCCCATACGATATATGCAGCTTTAGAATACATGCTTTTACCATTGTCTTGAACTTGTGCCGATGCAGCATAGATCTTACCATCATTAGGGTTTATCACACCACCATTGTCATACATAGGTCCTTTAGCTGGTGCTTGAGCTGTACCACTTTGTTCTTGCATATTACCCGCAAACACAAAACCTTCTAAAGGAGCATTTTTACCTTTATAATTAAAGCCGTTATAAGATCCGTTTGAACAGTTATTACAAGTTGCTTTTGGTTTAACTGGCTTACCTGAAGAAGGGTCTACAGTCATTAATGGAACAGCTATCTCCATTTGTAGAGTTCCTTTCTTACCATACTTACTATCTTTTGCAAAATACGTATGAATAATACCCTCTGGCATACCACGACCTGCATCAGGATCTTCATCAAACTGTACCCAATAGCCTTCCGGCGAAAGATTATCTTTTGTATCTACTTTAGCATTATCAGCTGCATAAGATATAGACGTTCCTAAAGCAGCTAAAGCCATTAAACTTAAGATTTTTGTTTTATTCATTATTTCTCCTTATTATCCTTATAAAATCCAAAAGACTTTTTTGATAGTAACAAAGAACTTAATCTTATTCAAATAACTTGAGAGTTATTATTAACAATTTAATTAATAAAGCTTATAATAAATTTTAATAAGAAATAACTTTTATTTAAATCTTTGCAAGGAAAAATCATAACAAATTTTGGTGGTAATATTTTAGTAAAACTAACCAATAATGAGAAAGTCTCAGCACTATATCGCAGTAATTTCAAAGGTGAACTTACTGTCGGTGATAATGTTGAGCTTGAATATACTAATTCAACATATGTAATTACAAAATTATTAGAAAGGAAAAATTTAATATCCCGCCCAAACCAATATCAACGTAAGAATAAAAATGTTGCTGCGAATATTGATTATGCTGTAATTATCATCACTCACTCGCCTGCTCCTGTCGAGCACTATATAGACAGATACTTAGCCGCTCTGCATAATAGTGACATTGAACCAATCATAGTAGTAAATAAAATAGATAGCCAAACACCAGAAGATAAAGAATTTATAGAAGGTTTAGTAAATGTATATAAAGATATTGGCTATAAAGTATTTTATATCTCAGCAAAAAATAATATTGGTATCGATAAACTCCTAGATACTCTTAAAAATCATACATCAATATTTTTAGGTCAATCTGGTGTTGGTAAATCTGAAACTCTTAATACTATACTTGGCGAACAAATCACTGAGACCACAGCGGTTTCTGATTCAACTAAAAAAGGACGTCATACAACGACTTGTTCCACACTATATGAAATAGATGATAATACTAATATCATTGACTCTCCAGGTATTAGAGAATTTGGACTATGGCATATATCTAGAGAAGAACTTTTTGATGGTTTTTTAGATTTCAAAAAATATAAAGGGCTATGTCAATTTAGAAACTGCTCTCATGAAGAGAACTCAAAAGGCTGTGAAATAGTCAATCAATTAAAACAAGGTAACATAAATCCTACTCGTTTTAAGAATTATCATAGAATATTAGCTGAAATTAAATAAATTTATTCTTATCTAAAGATCAAAAGCTGAACTTCCAAGATCAACTGAATGCTCTTTCACTTCAGGAACATTAAAAACTTCTTTTAGCATATCTATTTGCCTAGAATGTATACAAAGCTTACCATCAAAGCCAAGAGATTTAATCTTTCTCACCTCCTCTCTAAATAACTCATCGCTTTGGACTCTTATATCATTAAAAGGAACATCCAAAGCTATAAGATTAAAGACTGTTGAATAAATCTTTCAATTTCTATGAATAGGAATATTTTTGCTATTTTTAGTAAAAACTTAGCCTT